>DATMMM010000001.1:0-6697 GCA_035569735.1 Allostellaceae bacterium
ACCAGCGTGAACTGCTCCGCCACGGCCGCGCGCTTCATCGCGGACCAGTTCCGAGGTGGCGCCCTCGCCGAGTTTCCCAACGTCGATGGCGTCGTGGCACTGGGCCACGGCACCGGCTGCGGCATGGCGAGCGAAGGGCTCGCCATGGATCTGCTACGGCGCACCATCGGCGGCTACGCGCGCCACGCGAATTTCGCGGGCATCCTGATCCTGGGGCTCGGCTGCGAGGCGAACCAGATCGGAGGCTTGATGCGCGCCGAGGGCCTCGCGGAGAGCGCGCTCCTCCAGACCATGACCATCCAAGAGACCGGCGGCACCGCCAAGACCGTGCGCGAGGGCGTGGCGCGGCTCAAGGAGATGCTGCCGGTGACGAACCGGGTGCGGCGCCAGACTCTGCCCGCGAGCCACCTCACGCTGGCGCTGCAATGCGGCGGCTCCGACGGATATTCGGGGATCACCGCGAATCCCGCGCTCGGTGCCTGCGTCGACCTGCTGGTGCGGCACGGCGGCACGGCGGTGCTCTCGGAGACGCCGGAGATCTACGGCGCCGAGCATCTGCTGACGCGCCGCGCGGCGAGCCGCAATGTGGGCGAAGAGCTCATCTCGCGCATCCACTGGTGGGAGGAGTACACCGCCAAGACCGGCGGCGAGATGAACAACAATCCCTCCCCTGGCAACAAGGCGGGCGGCCTCACCACAATCCTCGAGAAATCGTTGGGCGCGGTCGCCAAGGGCGGCACCGGCAATCTGACCGCGGTCTACAAATACGCCGAGCCCATCACTGCCAAGGGTTTCGTGTTCATGGATACGCCCGGCTACGACCCGGTCTCGGCCACGGGCCAAGTCGCGGGCGGCGCCAACATCATCTGCTTCACCACCGGCCGCGGCTCCGTCTTCGGCTGCAAGCCCGCGCCCAGCTTGAAGCTCGCCACCAACACGCCGCTCTTCGAGCGCATGGGCGACGACATGGACATCGACTGCGGCCCGATCGCCGACGGCGGCGCCACGATCCAGGAGATGGGCCAGCGCATCTTCAAGCTCGTGCTCGATACCGCCTCCGGCAAGAAGAGCAAGAGCGAGGAGCTGGGCTTCGGCGAGGACGAATTCACGCCGTGGCAGCTTGGCGCAGTGATGTAGGCACGAGACTAACAAAAACTCTTTAGCGCAGGGGACGCTGTGGATGCGCAGAGGGCGCAGAGGATTTCATACCCTCAGCGTACACTGCGCAACCTCTGCGTCCTCAGCGCTAAAAGCTTTTAGCTTCAGAAATATTTTTGCAAATTCTTCCGGATGCGCTGCAGCACCGGCAGGTTGGGATCGGGCAGATCGAAGGCCTGGCCGGTGATCTGCTCGTAGGCGCTGATGTAGATGCGGGCGGTCTCGAGCACCATCTCGCGGGGGATTTCGGGGATCTCGTCCTTGTAGGGATCGCAGCGAGCCGCGACCCAGTTTCGGACAAAATCCTTGTCGAAGCTCTCGGGCCGCTCGCCCGCCTCGAAGCGCTCGCGGTAGCTGGCCGCGAACCAATAGCGGCTGCTGTCGGGCGTGTGGATCTCGTCGGCAAGGATGATGCGGCCGTTCCCGTCGAAGCCGAATTCGTATTTGGTGTCGACCAGGATCAGCCCGCGCCGCGCCGCCATCTCGCGCCCGCGCGCGAAGAGCGCGAGCGCGGTCTCGGTGACGCTCTGCCATTGCGCCGCCGTCAGCAGTCCGCGCCCGACGATCTCATCGGGGGTCAGGGGCTCGTCGTGGCCGCCCTGGAAGGCCTTGCTGGTGGGCGTCACGACGGTCTCGCGCAGCTTCTGGTTCTCGCGCATGCCGTCGGGAAAGCGCAAGCCGTAGAACGTCCGCTCGCCCTTCTTGTATAGGGACCAGATCGAGGTCGAGGTGGTGCCGGCGAGGTAATCGCGCACCACCACTTCCACCGGCATGATGGTGAGCCGCTTGCAGACCACGACGTTGGGATCGGGATAATCGAGCACGTGATTGGGCGTCACGTCCTTGGTCGCCTCGAACCAGAAGCGCGCGAGCTGCGTCAGCACCTGGCCCTTGAGCGGGATCGCCGTGAGGATGCGGTCGAAGGCGCTCAATCGGTCGGTCGCGATCAGGATCCGGCGGCCATCCGGCAGATCATAATTGTCGCGGACCTTGCCGCGGTAATGACCCGGCAGCTCCGGAATCGTGGCGTCGGTGAGGATGTTCGCGGCGTAGGGCGCGAGCTTGGCGGCGTCGATCATGCCGCGCGAGGATAGACCGCGCGCGCCGAGCGCGTCCATCGGTGCCTCGTCAGCGCAGGAGCTCGTCCAGCATCGCGTCGGTGAGGTCGACCGCGTAGAACAGGTGATAGAAGTCGCGCGTGGCGGCGCGCATGTCGTCGGGGAACTCGGCGGGATAGAGCGCGCGCCCGAGCCAGCGCAGCGCCAGCAGGCGCGAGGGCGAGGGCGGGCCGTCGACCCAGCCGAAGGGCTGCGTCGGCGAGGCAAGCACGCGCTTCTCGCGCACCGCCGGCAGGTCGCGCCAGCGCGGATCGCTCGCGAAGGCCGCGGCGGCGTCCGCGCCGAGGATCACCGCGACATCGGGTTTCCAGGCAAGGAGCTGCTCGGGCGTCGCCTCGTACATCTGCCGGCTGCTCGCGGGCGCCACGTTGGTGAGCCCGAGCACCTCGATGAACTCCGCGCCGATCGAGCCCGGTCCCGCCGTGACGAGGCCATCCTTGCCGCGGCCGTAATAAACCCGGAAGCGCCGCTCGGCGGGAACCGCGGCCATGCGTGCGTGAACCTCCGTCAGGGTTCGCTCCGCATAGGCCGCCAGCGCCTCCCCCCGCGGCTCGACGCCGAGTGCCGCGCCGAGCTGCCGGATCGTCTTCGGCAGCGCCGTAATCCCGCCGTCGAGCAGGAGATAGGGCAGCCCGGTCTCCGACTGCGTCTTTTCCGCGAGATCGACGTAGCGCGGGTTGACGGTGCCCAAATCGAGCACGAGGTCAGGACGGAGCTGAGCCAGTGTCTGCGGATCGACCTCGCCCGCCCGCCCGGTGAGAGCGCCGAGCTTGGGCAGGCTTGCGTAGGGTGCGGCGATGTAGCCGCGGTCGCCGACGGGCTCGTGAGCCCAGCCGAGGAGAACTTGTGGCGCCACCGCATAGAGCAGGGCCGCCGCGGGCGGACCCGCCGGAAAGACCCGGCCGATATGATCGGGAACCTCGACCCGTCGCCCGGTGGCGTCCACGATCGCGCCCGCGTGCGCAGGTCCGGGCAGCAAGAGTATGAGCAACGCGAGCCGAACGAGGCGGATCATGGGCGCCCGGGAATTGCAATGTGCGATATATATAGTGGAATATAGCGCGTCGAACCAGCCTTGATGGAGGAGACGATGAAGATCAGCGCGCGCAACAAGCTCAAGGGCAAGGTGACGGAGGTCACGAAAGGCCAGACCACCGCGCACGTGCGCATCGACGTGAACGGCACGATCGTGATGGCCTCGATCACCAACGAGGCCGTCGACGAGCTCGGCCTGAAGGTCGGACAGACCGCTTACGCCGTCGTGAAAGCATCCGACGTCATGGTCGCGATCGACGGTTAGAGGGTATCCCGATGGTCCGGAGGAACGAGGTCCGCGCCGGCGAGCTGGTCGTGCAGGCGCCGCCGCCGACCGACGCGGGGCTCGTCTTCATCGGCCGCATCCACACGCCCTGGACCGACCGGCTCGAGACGCCGCGCCAGGGCCGGCTCGACGGCCCCACCTGCCGCATCGAGGTGTTCGAGCCCTGGGTCGCGGCGCTCGACGGCATCGGCGAGTTCCAGCGGCTCGAGGTGCTCTACTGGCTGCACCTCTCGCGCCGGGATCTGGTCCGCCAGAGCCCGCGCAATGACGGCGCCGCGCGCGGCACCTTCAGCCTGCGCACGCCCGCGCGCCCGAATCCGATCGGGACCCAGATCGTGGCGCTGCTTCGCGTCGAGGGCGCCAGCGTGTTCGTACGCGGTCTCGATTGTCTCGACGGCACGCCCCTCATCGATCTCAAGCCCGACCGCGACGCCTTCACGCCCCTGGCACCTCGCCAGCCCGGCGACGATCAGGTCGGCGACGCCGAGCCTCAATAAGGCGTGCCGTCCCTGCGCCGGTATTGGTATTTGCCGTCGGGCCCGGAGACCGCCTCGAGATCGTCATCGGGATAGGTGACGGTGTCGCCGGGGCTGCGGTCGCCGACCTCGATGAAGACCACGTCGCGCTGGCCGCGATTGACGAGCTGGTGCGCGTCGCCCGTGCCGGCCTTGAAGCCCGCGCACATCCCCGCCCGGAGCCGCGTCTCGCCGGTGTTCGTGACCAGAGTGGCCTCGCCCTCGATTATGTAGACGAGCTCGTCCTGCCGCGTGTGGGCGTGGCGCAGCGCGGAGATGCCGCCCGGCGGCAGCCGCGTCAGGTTGACGCCGAAGTTGGTGAGCCCGAAGACATCGCCGAGCACGCGCTTCTGGCGGGGGCTCAGCCGCGCCGTGAACGGACCGAGACTGGGCTTCGGCCGCTCCGGCAGCTCGTCCGCGACGACGGCGAGGGGATGAGTGTCGCTGGTCATAGAGCCTCCTTAATTTTCCGCGAGCGGCGAGCCGCCACACCAACCCTCGCCGCTCGCGGAAGTATAACGCTCAGGATTGGCTGCTGTGGGCCTCGATCCGATAACCCTCGGGATCGACCACGAAGGCGGCGTAGTAGGTGTCGCCGTAGTCGGGCCGGATGCCGGGCTTGCCGTTGTCGCGGCCGCCGGATTTGAGCGCGCCCGCATGGAAGCCGTCCACGGCCTTGCGGCTCGCGGCGTTGAAGCAGATGTGCAGGCCGGACTTCGGATCGGCGGCAACGGGGTGCTCGGCCGACATCACCCAGAACTGCGGCGCTTCGGCGCCGTAGCCCAGATAGCCCTCGCCCTCCGCTAGGCACTTGTAGCCGAGCGGCGAGAGGGTCGCGTCGTAGAACCGCCGCGCCGCCTTGATGTCACGGACACCGACGGAAACGTGATTGATCATGGGGCCTCTCCTTGTGGCAGACCGGGTTGCGAATGCTTAACTGTCTTGGTGGTTAGAATGATGCCCGGCACAGCCGGGATTGTCAACCCGCTTGCCGGTTAGTATTGAGGAGCATGACGCAACCTTCCCGCGGGGCCGCCGGCGATCTGGTGCCGGGTTTTCCGGACGATCTCTGCCTCGGCTTCGCCAACACCCGCTATTACCGGGGCGGCGACGCACCGACGGAGACGCTCGCCGACTTGGACGCGCTCCTCGCGTGGTGCCGCTCGGCGGCGCTGCTGTCGGCGGGCGGCGAGAAGGCGCTGCGGCGCGCATGGTGCGACGATGCCGCACGCTCGCATGCCTTTCGCGGCGCGCTGGCGGCTCGGGAGACGATCTACCGGCTTTTCTTCTCGACCGCCGACGGCAAAGCGCCGGCACCGGCCGATCTCGATGCGCTCAATGAGAGGCTCGGCGCGGCACCGGAGCGGATCGGCATCGCGCGCGCGGGATCCGGCTTCGCCTGGCGCGTCAGCCCGAGCGCGGAACCGAGCGTGCCGGCTCTGCTGGCGCCTGTGCTGTGGTCGGCGGCCAGTCTGCTGACGGGCCCTCGCCTCGCGCGTGTGCGGCATTGCGCCAACGAGCGCTGCCTCTGGCTATTCCTCGACGACAGCAAGAGCGGCACGCGGCGCTGGTGCTCGATGTCGGCCTGCGGCAACCGCGCGAAGGCACACCGGCATTACGCGCGGCAAAAGTCCGGCTGATTTACGAGGTTCCGCCGGCCGATTTGATCGCGGCGAGATAGGCGCGCACGCGGCGCGCATTGGTGCCGAAATCGCCCCGGCCGACCCGGCTCTTGGAGCGCACGTCGATGCGGGAGCCGTTGCCGTCCGCGCTCACGCGCACGACGATGTCGTCGGTGAAGCCATACCAGAAGGTGCGGTCGGTCGCCTCGATACGGCCGCGCTCGGCGTCGGCCGCGACGATGGTCCAGCCGAGCTTGCGCGCGGCATCGAGCGCGACCCCGAAGGCTTGATCGGGGTGCTTGTCGAGATCCGCCGGCGCGATGTCGGGAAAAGCCTGCTTCTGCAGCGCCGGGAAATCCGCGCCGTAGGTCACGGACTGGGCATGCGCGGCCTCGCGCAAGGGCATCACGGCTTCGAAGGCCGGCGGATTGGATGTGTCCGTGGTGATGTCGTTCATTGAGGGCAGCGCGTGCCCCATCTCCGCGAACCTCCAGGGCAGGTAGGCCGAGCCCGCGCCGACGATGATCCCGAGCACGGCGAGCGCCGCCCAGCCACGTCGCCGGCCCCCCAAGGCGACCACGAGCGCGACCAGCGAGATCGCCGCACCCGCGACGCCCGCATCGAAGACCACCACCCGCGGCAGGAAGAGCAGCGCGGTCGAGAGCGGCCACAGTCCTACCCGGTAACCGAGCGGCGCCGCGATCAGAAGCAGAGCGGCGGCGAGCGCCACCGCCGCGCCGAGCACCGCAATGGCCGCGGCCCAGGAGCGGCGCGATGATCCCAGTTCCGATGATCCCGTCATGGCCGAACCATAGCGAGCGGAGGCGCTCCTCGCCGCTCACAAAGACGTGCGTTGGGGGTACGCCGGTCAGGCACCCATGAGGCAAATATATGGCCTCAGGCCGTTCCCGCGAGGACCCGCTGAGCCGGCAGATCGTCCTCGATGAAGGCCTGCACGATCTC
>DATMMM010000002.1:0-2053 GCA_035569735.1 Allostellaceae bacterium
CGCGCTCTCATGGGCAATCCGAGCCTCCTGCTCCTGGACGAGCCGCTCGAGGGCCTGGCACCGGTGATCGTCGACGCCGTGCTCGCCGGCATAGACCGGCTCCGGCGCGAGGACTCCCTCGCCTTCGTCCTGGTGGAGCAGCATGCGCGGCTGGCCCTCGGCATTACCGCGCAGGCGATCGTGCTCGACCGCGGCCTGGTGATCCATGCCGAGGCAAGCGCCGCGCTATTGCAGGCGCCGGAGCGATTGGGGGCGCTGATGGGGGTGGCTGGGCGGGCGGAGAAGGCGGTTGGCAGTGCCAAGCGCTGATATGACGTTGAGCCCGAAGCAACTGCAGACGCTCGCGGCCGGCCAGGAGCACCATCGCGCGGGCCGCCTGGCTGAGGCGGAGCGCGCCTATCGCGCGGTGCTGCGCCGGGATCCCGGGCATCCCCTGCCGCTGCAATTGCTTGCGATCCTTGCGGCCGTTACCGGCCGCCACCAGGATGCCGCGGCTTTCGCGTCGAGGGCGCTGCTCCGCGAGCCCGGCAATGCGGCCCTGCACCATCGCCTTGCGGAAGCCTGTCGAGCGCTGGGCGATCACGAGCGCGCGCACCAAGCGTATTCGAAAGCGATCGCCCTCCGAGCCGATTATCTGGAAGCGCATGTCGATTGCGCCCAATCCGCGGGTGAGGCGGCCCAGCGAGCCGCGCAGGCCGGAGACGACCAGGAGGCGCGGCGCTGGCGCGCGGTGGCGGGGCAGCAGCTCACGCGAGTGGGCGAGCTGCATACGACCGTGCGATCGGGCGCGCGGGCGGAAACGGCATTCCGGCACGCGCTCGAGCTCGACCCGGAGAACGCCGAGGCGCATTGGCGCTACGCCAGCCTGCTCGGACAAATGGCCCGGTTTTCCGAGGCGGAAACTCACTACCGTCGATCGATCGCGCTTCGCCCGGGCTTCGCCCCCGCCTATAGCCACCTCGCCGTCGTCGTGGGTCTTCTCGGCCGGAAGCAGGAGGCCGACTCGCTTTACAAGCGCGCCCTCGAACTCGAGCCGGGGGAGAGCTCCGCCGCCTATGCGGTCTCGAGCGGAAGGCTGGTGAGCCTGCACTATCGCTCCGATCTGAGCGCCGAGGAAGTTTTTGCCGAGCATCGGCGCTGGGGTGACGCGCAGATCGCGCGCCCGCACGAGACATCCGCAGCGTTCCCGAACGATCCCGATCTCGATCGGCCCCTGCGAATCGGATATGTATCGCCGGACTTTCGCCAGCATTCCGTGATCCATTTTCTCGAGCCGTTGCTCGCGCATCACGATCGAAGCACGATCGAGGTGACGTGCTACGCCGAAGTCGCCGAGCCGGATGCGGTGACGCAGCGCTTCAAGTCCCTCGCCTGGCGTTGGCGCCCCACCGTCGGCGTCAGCGATGCCGACCTCCGCAAACAAATCCGCGAGGATCGGATCGACGTGCTCGTCGACCTGGCGGGGCACACGGGGTCGTCGCGAATCGGCGCCTTCGCAGTCAAGCCGGCGCCGGTCACGGCGACGTGGCTCGGATACCCCGCGACGACCGGGCTCTCCACGGTCGATTACCGCTTTACGGACGAGCGGGCGGATCCCGAGGGCGCGGCGGAGCGTCTCCATAGCGAGCGGCTCGTCCGCCTGCCCGATGGGTTTCTCTGCTATCGGCCGCCCGCGGGCACGGCACAAGTGCAGCCCAGCCCCGCGCTTGCGCGCGACTTCGTCACGTTCGGGTCGTTCAATTATCCGGAAAAAGTGACGCCGCAGGTCGTGCAGGTTTGGGCCGCGATCTTGAGCGAGGTGCCGAAGTCGCGCCTGCTCCTGAAAGGTTGGCACTTCGGCGATTCCGCGATCCGGCAGCGTTATCTCGATGAATTCGCCGCCGCCGGGGTCCCGCCGGACCGGATCGATCTGCGCCCGATGATTGCCGGAATGGTGGAGCATCTGCGGCTCTATAAGGAGATCGATATCGCGCTCGACCCGTTTCCCTACAACGGCACGACGACCACCTGCGAGGCGCTCTGGATGGGCGTGCCGGTCGTCACGCTCGTGGGC
>DATMMM010000003.1:0-7091 GCA_035569735.1 Allostellaceae bacterium
GGACGCACGGGGCCCAGGATCTCGTTCCAGGGCGGCGGCTCGAAATAGGCGTTCCCGATCACGCTCGCGAGGTCGCGGCTCCAGGACGTCTCGTGCTCGCGCGCGAAGGCGACGGCGGCGTCGAGGCGCGCGGCGTCGAAGCCTTCCGCCTCCGGCGGGACAACCGGCCAAGGTGCGGGATCGGGCGGTCTAAAGTAGAGCGATTGAGATGCCACCTGGCGTTCTGCTCGGGAATACCAATGTGCTTGGGGAGTATAGGCCATGGGACCCGGCTCCGTCCCGCGGGCGGAGACGGGCAAGCCTCGGGACGAGCGCGGTTTTTCCTTGACAAAAACCCCTCCGCGCCGTCGCCTTCCCTGCAACGGGTCAACCCCCCTTTCGGCTCGAGGATGTTCACATGGGTAGTTTCAGCATTTGGCATTGGCTGATCGTGATCGCGGTGATCGCCGTGCTGTTCGGCGGGCGCGGCAAGCTCACCAACGTGATGGGCGACTTCGCCAAAGGCATCAAGGCGTTCAAGCAGGGCATGAAGGAGGACGAGACGGCGGAGGCGGAGACGCCACCCAAGGTCACCGCGCAGCAGAGCGCGGGTGCCGCGAGCCCAGCCGTCACCGAGCGTCCGGCACACGACCGCACCTGATCGATCAAAGGCTCAAGGGGGATTAAGCGGCGCGTCCCCGTGGCGCGCCGCTGTCGTTCAGAGATTCAGCACCATGACCAAGGCCGCATCCCGCCCCCGCTACGCGCGGCTGCTGTCGGCGTTGCCGGCCGTGGTGCCGTTCGTGCCGCCGGAGGCGCTGGAGCGGCGCATCGGCAGGACGCTCAAGGTGCGGATCGGCGCCAACGAGAGCGCCTTCGGTCCCTCGCCCAAGGCCGTGGCCGCGATGCAGGCGGCCGGAGCCCACGTCAACTGGTACTGCGATCCCGAGGGCTTCGTGCTGCGCGAGGCGATCGCCCGCCGGCATAACGTCGCGCGCGACAATGTGGTGCTGGGCGCCGGCATCGACGATCTCCTGGGATTGATCGTGCGCAGCTTTGTCGATCCCGGCGACCGGGTCGCGATGTCGCTCGGCGCCTATCCGACCTTCGCCTTCCACGTGAACGGCTTCGGCGGCAAGCTCGTGACGACGCCCTATGTCGCCGACCGCAACGATCCCGAGGCGCTGGGCAGCCTGGCGCGCCGGCGCCGCGCGCGGCTGGTCTATCTCTCGAACCCCGACAATCCCACGGGAAGCTGGATCGCGGGCGCGGAGGTGTTGCGCCTGATCGAGCGGCTGCCCGAAGGCTCGATCCTCGTGCTCGACGAGGCCTATGCGGATTTCGCGCCGGCGGACGCGCTCCCGGCGATCGACGCCGAGGACCCGCGCGTGATCCGGCTCCGCACTTTCTCCAAGGCGCACGGCATGGCGGGAGCGCGCATCGGCTATGCGGTGGCGCCGCAGGAGACCGTCCGCACCTTCGACAAGATCCGCCACCACTTCGGCGTCAATCGGGTGGCGCAGGAAGGCGCCTACGCCTCCTTGGGCGATCCCGACTTCATCGCGGGCGTGGTGCGCGCGGTGGAAACGGGCCGCCGGGATTACGCAGCTCTCGCAACCGAGCTCGGCCTCAAGACCCTGCCGTCGGCCACCAACTTCGTCGCGGTCGATTTGGGCAGCGCCGAGCGCGCGACATCGACGATGAAGCGGCTCCTCGAGGAAGAGGCGGTGTTCGTTCGCATGCCGGGCGTGCCGCCCTTGAACCGCTGCATCCGCGTCACCGTCGGCACCCCGCAGGAGCGCGCCGACTTCGCCGACGCGTTCCGGAGGGTGGTGGCGGGGCTGGCCTAGGCGCGGGGGACTCTCGTGACGCTCGCGATCAAGTCTCGCATCCCGGTCGCGGTCATCGGCAGTGCCATGCCGAAACAAGGAAGCGTCGAATTCAGCACGGCAAGAGAGCTGGGTCGCGAGCTCGCGAAAGCCGGATTGATCGTCGCGTGCGGCGGGAGAACCGGGGTCATGGAAGCGGTCTCTCTGGGCTGCCACGAGGCCGGCGGCATCTCGATCGGGATCTTGCCGAGTCTCGACGGCCGCGAACGCGCACTGCTCGATCGTGCTGTTGACCGATCTGGGCACCGCCCATGATCCCATCCACGACGAGATCAGCCGGAATCGGGTGCTGGTCTTGGGCGCGATTTGCGTGTTTGCGGTGAGCGGCCGTACCGGCACCAGCAATGAGCTGGGCTTCGCTCTTCGAGCCCAAAAACGCGTGTTCGGACTCTGCGACCCGCCGGAGCCCGAGGGCCACACGGGCGCCTCGGTCTGGAATGCGCGAGGCAGCGGGTTCAGCCGTCACAACAGCGTCGCAGAGGCGATGGCCGCCTTCGCCAAATACGGTCTGCCGCGCGAGGCGTGATCCGGCGGAAATCGCGGCGCTACCGGTGCAGAATTCCTGCTTGCACGAACGCAGTGCGTCCTTCGACTCGCCGCCCAAGCGCGGCGGCTCAGGATGAGGGGCTTGATTGCGACTCCCACAATATCCCTTATCCTGAGCCGCCATCGAAGATGGCGAGTCGAAGGACGCATCGCGGCCGCGCTCTGCTCAGGCGCGCTCACTCGTCCACGTAATGCGGTTCGGGGCGGTTGAGGAGGTCTTCGTAGTGGACGAGGCTCGGGATGGTGACTGCGACGGGCTGGCCGTCGCGAAAAGTCCATTCGCCGCGGTCGCAGTCGGCGGCGCGGACGTAGCCGTTGATATAGAAGCGGCGGTCGGTTTGGGTCGTGTTGGGGCCGGAGCCGTGCACCAGGAACACGCTCCAGATCGCGAGGTCGCCCGGCTGCAGCTCGAGATCCACCGCGCGGCCAGGATCGAGACCCGCTGCGCGCAAGGCCGCGTCGCTGGGCGGGCCGGCCAACACCTGCGCGGGCGTCGGGATCGAGAGCTCGCCGCTCAAATGCGAGCCCGGCAGCACGCGCATGCAGCCGTTCTCGCGCGTGTGCCGGTCGATCGCGATGCCGGTCTGCACATAGGAGACCGCGAGGTTGCGGTAGGCCTCGCGCGGGCGGCGGAAGCGCACGTCCTGATGGAAGGCGAAGTCCGCCGCGGCGGCGCCCGGCGGCTTCCAGTGCAGCTGGTTCACGATCTGCTTGATGTCGCGGCCGAGCAGCGGCTCCAGCACCTCGAACACCCGAGGGGGGCGCCGGGCCTGCTCGAGCACGGGGTCGCCGTAGCTGGGCCATTGCACGAGCCGCACGATCTTGCCGAGCTTGGGATCGCTACCCAGGCGGTAGAACAGGTTGCCGTGCCGAAAGCTCGTGCGATAACTCATGCCCATCGCCCAGTGCCGGTCGAAGCCGGCGGCGATCGCGGCGACGACTTGCGGCGAGAAGAAGGCCGGCAGCACCGCATAGCCGTGCGACCGGTAGTGCGCGAGCGCCGCCTGGAGTGCCTCGGGATCGATCAACGGCGAGGCTCCGCTCAGGGGTCCGGCGCCATCGCGTCGGGCGCCGTCGCCACGGAATGGCCGCTCGCGAACAGGCTCAGGAAATCCGGCAGGAAGCTCTCCATGCCCTTGAACGCGCCGGCGCTCGGCGGCATCGCGCCCGCGACATAGCCGAGCCGCGCGAAGGGCAGCACCAGGTCCTCGTCGCGCGAGAGCACGTGGATCGGCACGGTGTGCGGCGCCTCCGATCCCGAGACGAAGCCCGGCGGCTGGTGGTCGCCCAGGATGATCACCAGCGGCTGGCCCTTGAGCTGGCGCATCCAGCCCGCGAGCGCCTTCAAATCGTAGCGCACGGACTTGAGGTAAGGGGCCTCGAGGTGCCACCAGTCGGGATCCCGGTAGATTTGGGTCCACTCCTCCTGCGCGATGCCCTTATAGGGACCGACGTCGCTCCAGTCCTCGACATAAGGCGGCACCGGCGCAAAGGGCGTGTGGCTCGACACCAGCACGATCTGCGTGAACTGCGGCGGATGCGGCTCGCCGTCGATCACCTCCAGCGCCTTCTTGAGCGTCCATTGATCGGGGATGTCGAACCAGCCGAACTCGGGCCCCTCATAGCCGAGGTCCCTGGCCGTGATCAGCCGGTCGAAGCCCCAGTAGGCGCCCTCGGGCCAGGACTTCTTGAGGCCCGGCATGATGTTCAGGCTCCGATAGCCGGCGGCGGCGAAATATTCCGGCAGCGTGCGCCGCTGGCTGCTGAGCAGGAGGCGATAGAGGAAGCGGTCGAGCTTGAGGCCGCTCGCTATGGTGCCGTGGGCGAGCCAGGACCCGCCGCCGAAGGTCGGCGAATCGATTCGATTGGAGACGAGGTAATAGCCGGCATCCTCGACGCTGGCCGCGAACTCGCCGAGCGCGGGCTTGATCTCGGCGGCGAACTGCGGGTCGTCCAGCACCGTCGTGCCGTAAGATTCGAAGAACACGAGGTAGACGTCGTGACCTTGCAGCCTGTTGAGGTCGCGCATCGGCGGCTCGGGACTGGCGAGCGCCTCGCCGTAGGGACCGGCGCCGCCCTCGAGCACGCGGACGCTGAACCAGGCGTTGCCGAGCTGGTGACCGACCTCGTTGCTGAGCCCTGCGGAGGCCAGCGAGCCCACCACCGGCCACGGGATCGGCAGCAGCGCCACGCTCAATCCCACCGCGATGAGCGCCGCACGCGGCCGGCCTTCGCCACGGAGCGCGCGATCCATCAGCCTGAGCACCAGCGCAATTGCGGCGATCAGCGCCACCAGCCCAGCGGCAACGCCCAGCAGAATGAGGCTGGCCTTCAGCCATCCCTTGGCCGCGAAGAACAGGCCGATGAGGCTCGGCACATGGGGCAGGTCCCAGTAGAGATCGAGCTCGCGCTCGAAGAAGCTCGGCACCGCCGCGGCGATCGCATGCAGCAGCGCGCCCAGCGTGAGCAGGCCCGCGGCGGTCCAGCGCAGCCCGGATGGCATCCGCCGCCCCAAGGCCGCGAACACCGCGACCAGCCCCACCAGCAGCAGCACCTCGATCTCCGGCCGCCAATCAAGCGTCAGGCGATTCTGGTCGACCGCCGGCGACGGCAGGAACAGCAGCGAGAGGAATGCCGTCCCCAGCACCAGCGTCAGCAGCGCGCGGATGGGATGGATCGGACGGATGTGGTCGAAGAACATCAGGGGTCGCCCGCGGCAACAGCCGATCCCTCTCCGCCCCTCAGGGGCGGAGAGGCAAGGTGAGGTGGGGCGGTGCCGCTGCAATCACGTCCGATGCCTTTCGCGATTGCGGGCGCGCTGGTTTCCAGATCAATCGGCGCGCGCTGGAGAGTCCCCCACCTCACCCAACCTCTCCGCCCCCAAGGGCGGAGAGGAGTCAAACGAGAAGGGCGAAACTGAGGAAGCATGATCGCTCTATATCTTGCGCTCGAACGCGCGGCGCAGGCGCTCGTAGTCGGCGGGCTCATTATAGGCTTGCGCCATGATGCGGACCCAGAGGCGGCGGTCCATGGCGCTGACCGCGGCCTCGATGCCGTGCTGCTCGGAGAGATAGAGCCGTAGCTCGGTCGCGCGCTCGAGGGTCGCGGGTCCGGCGTTCGGGAGTGCCACCACCGCCATGGCCGCGAACATCTCCAGTGGGCCGCCGAGCGGCGTGCCCCAGGCCTCGCTCAGACTGCGCGCCATGGCGTGCGCGAGCTCGCGGTTGCGCGCCATCAGGCGCTCGCCGCCCATGCGATGGAAGAACTCGATGCCGGCGGGCGCGCTAAGCCAGCCCGTAAGCTCCTTGGTGCCGGTCCAGTCGAACTCCTCGATGAAACCCTTCCGATAGCCGTGGGAGATCGTGAGCGGATGCAGCGCCGGCTGCAGATCGCGGCGCGCCCAGAGGAAGCCGGTGCCGCGCGGCGCCATCAGCCACTTGTGCAGATTGCCGACGTAGTACTCGACGCCGAGCCCCGCGAGGCCGAGCGGCAGCTGGCCCGGTACATGGGCGCCGTCGATGAGCACCGCGGCGCCGGCGCGATGCGCGATCTCGGTCAGGCGCGCAACCGGCAGCACCAGCGCGCTCGCCGAGCAGATGTGATCGAAGATCGCCAGCCGCGTCCGGCCGGAGAGCTTCGGCTCGACCGCCGAGAGGATCGCTTCGGCATCGCTGACCGGCAGCGGGATCTCGGCCTCGACCACCCGCGCGCCCGCGCGGCTCGCGACGTAGAGCGCGGCGTTGCGGATCGCGGGATAGCCCAGGCTGGTGATCAGGATCTCGTCGCCGGGCTCGAAGTCGAGCGAGCGCAGCACCGCGTTGGCGGCGGAGGTGGCGTTCTCGCTGAAGACGAGATCGTCGCCGTCGGAGCCCAGCTCGGCCGCGACCTTGTGCGCCGCCTCGCGCAGCAGCGGCCGCGATTCCCGCGACATGAACCGGGTCGGGTTCGCCTCGATGCGCCGGCGCCAGGCGTCCTGCGCCGCCATGACCGCTGATGGCGTCGAGCCGAAGGAGCCGTGATTGAGATTGGCGAGCTCGGGCTCGAGACCCCACTCGCGCTTCGCCGCGGCACCGTATTCAGGCGCGACGGCCAGGCTTGCTGCCCCCTTCACCCCACGCTCCTCACCTTGGCTCTCCCCTTTCCTCGCTCTACGGCTCGACCACGGCGGCGGCGGCGGGGGAGGCGATGTGGGTCATGCCGGTGTTGCGCCCGGTGGTGGTCTGGCGCATCACGGCGGAGGCCATGGCAAAGCCCGCGGGATAGACCGCGCTCTCCACGCGCTCCACCGGGAAGCGCTCGGCGAGCGCCGCCACGATCTCCGGCGCCATCCGCATGTCGCAGAGCACCGCGGCGGTGCTGGCGTCGAGCCGCGGCGTCTCGAAGGCTTGCGCCAGCGACATCTCGAAATCGATCAGGAAGGACGTGAGCTGCGCCACCGCCGGAATGATGCGCCGCCCGCCGCAGGCGCCGAGCGCCACCCAGGGCTTGCCCTTCCGCACCAGCAGCGCGGGACACATGTTGGCGAGCGGCTTCTTGCCGGGCCCGATGGAGTTGACCCGGCCGGGCGTCGGGTCGAACCACATCATGCCGTTGTTCATGGGGATCCCGGTCTCCGGCAGCACCACCTTGGAGCCGAACCGTGACAGCAGCGTGTTGGTAAGCGCCACCATGTTGCCC
>DATMMM010000004.1:0-4440 GCA_035569735.1 Allostellaceae bacterium
AACTCCGGTCCTCGTCCAACAAGCTCAAGGGCCGCCCGCCGAGGCGGCGGGCGCCCTCGAAGGAGCCCAACGTGAGCGGCACCAGCGCCATCGAGAAGCACACCATCGCCGTGCTCGTGGACAACGAGCCCGGCGTGCTCGCGCGCGTCATCGGCTTGTTCTCCGGCCGCGGCTACAACATCGAGAGCCTCACGGTCGCCGAGGTCGATCGCGCGCGCGGGTTGTCGCGCATCACCGTGGTAACCTCTGGCACGCCCATGATCATCGAGCAGATCAAGGCGCAGCTCGGCCGGCTGGTGCCGGTACATGCGGTGCGCGATCTTACGGAGCAAGGCGCACATGTCGAGCGCGAGCTCGCGCTCATCAAGGTGACGAGCACCGGCGAGCGGCGCATCGAGTCTCTCCGGCTCGCCGATATCTTTCGGGCGCGCGTCGTCGACTCGACCACCGAGAGCTTCGTCTTCGAGATGACGGGCTCGACCGAGAAGCTCAACGCCTTCATCAATCTGATGGAGCCCTTGGGCCTCATCGACGTCTCGCGCACCGGCGTGGTCGCGATCTCTCGCGGCTCGAGCCGGCTTTGAGCTTCCGTTTCAACGCTCGCCAATAGGGGAATCATCATGCGAGTCTATTACGATCGCGACGCCGACGTGAATCTCATCAAGGGCAAGAAGGTCCTGGTGGTGGGTTTCGGCAGCCAGGGGCATGCCCACGCCCTCAATCTCCGCGACAGCGGCGTCAAGGACGTGCGGGTCGCGCTCCGGCCCGGCTCGGCCTCGGCCAAGAAGGCAGAAGCCGTGAAGTTTCAGGTGATGACGCCCGCCGAAGGCGCCAAATGGGCGGACGTGGTGATGGTGCTGACACCTGACGAGCTGCAGGCGGCGCTCTACACCCACGACCTCAAGCCCAACATGCGGCCGGATACGGCGCTCGCCTTCGCGCACGGCTTCAACATCCACTTCAAGCTGGTGGAGCCGCGCTCCGACATGGACGTGTTCATGATCGCGCCCAAGGGACCCGGCCACACGGTGCGCTCGGAATACCAGCGCGGCGGCGGCGTGCCCTGCCTGGTCGCGGTCGAGCAGAACCCCTCGGGCAACGCGCTCGAGATCGCGCTCTCCTATGCGTCGGCCATCGGCGGCGGCCGCGCCGGCGTGATCGAGACCACCTTCAAGGAGGAGTGCGAGACCGATCTCTTCGGCGAGCAGACCGTGCTCTGCGGCGGCCTCACCTCGCTCATCATGGCGGGCTACGAGACCCTGGTCGAGGCGGGCTACGCGCCGGAGATGGCTTATTTCGAATGCCTGCACGAAGTGAAGCTCATCGTCGACCTCATGTACGAGGGCGGCATCGCCACCATGCGCTACTCGATCTCCAACACCGCCGAATACGGCGACTACACGCGTGGCCCCCGAATCATCGACGATCGCGTCAAGGCGGAGATGAAGCGCGTTCTCGAGGAGATCCAGTCGGGAAAATTCGCGAAGGAATGGGTGCTGGAGAACACCGCGGGCCAGGCGAGCTTCAAGGCCATGCGCCGGCGCGGCGCCGAGCATCCCGTCGAGAAGATCGGCGAGAAGCTCCGCGCGATGATGCCCTGGATCGCCCAGAACCGCTTGGTCGACCGCGCCAAGAATTAGGCAAGGTGCCCGGCGGCCACGGTCGCTGTGACCACCCTGAAATCGAGCATCCCAGCAAGAGAATACTTGCCGTAGCGGGCCGAAACCGGTTAAAAGTTCTGTGGAATCCCAGCCTTAGCGGCTATTAACCTGTCGTTAGGGCTAGGGGGTTCAAGGTGTAAGCGGCCGGCTTGCGAGCTCCGGCCGAGGCGAAAGGTCGGTTTTCGGATGGTTCGGACCGTGGCACGGCACGATCGGTGGCAGGCGCTGGTGCGCCCGGCCACGATTGCGCGCGAGCGCCGTCCGGCCTCCGCTCTCCTCCTTCTCCTCAGTGACGGGGCGCTGCGACTTAGCGGCCCCTGAACGCCGGCTCATCGCGTCCGGCGATCGGTGTTCAGGGGGTAATGCGATCAAACCCGCTTCGTTGCACCCTACACCAAAGGAGCTGCGCTCATGAGCGCAACCACCCATCGCAAGCAGTCCGACGCCACCAGCGGCAAGAACCGCGTCATCGTCTTCGACACCACCTTGCGCGACGGCGAGCAATCGCCGGGCGCCTCGATGAACCTCGACGAGAAGATCAAGATCGCCCTCCTCCTGGAGGAGATGGGCATCGATGTGATCGAGGCCGGCTTCCCGATCGCCTCCAACGGCGATTTCGAGTCCGTCCGTGAGATCGCCAAGCTCGTCAAGAACTCCACCGTTTGCGGGCTCTCGCGCGCCGCTCGCATGGACATCGACCGGGCCTGGGAGGCGCTTCAGCACGCCGAGCGGGCGCGCATCCACACCTTCATCTCGACATCGCCGCTGCACATGAAGTTCAAGCTGCAGATGGAACCCTCGGCGGTGCACCAGGCCGTGATCGACAGCGTGAGCCATGCGCGCAATCTCTGCGACGACGTCGAGTGGTCGTGCGAGGATGGCTCGCGCACCGAGCACGACTTCCTCTGCCGCACGGTCGAGAGCGCGATCAAGGCAGGCGCCCGCACGATCAATGTCCCCGACACCGTCGGCTACTCATTGCCCGAGGAGTTCGGGGCGCTGATCCGCATGCTGTTCGAGCGGGTGCCGAATATCGACAAGGCCGTGGTCTCCGTGCATTGCCACAACGACCTGGGCCTCGCGGTCGCCAATTCCCTGGCGGCGGTGGGCGCGGGCGCGCGCCAGGTGGAATGCACCGTCAATGGGCTCGGCGAGCGGGCCGGGAATGCTTCGATGGAGGAGATCGTCATGGCGCTCAAGACGCGCCACGACATCATGCCCTGCACGATGGGCGTCAAGACCGAGTACATCATGCGGGCCTCGCACCTGGTCTCCACCATCACCGGCTTCGTGGTGCAGCCCAACAAGGCGATCGTGGGCGCCAACGCTTTCGCTCATGAGAGCGGGATCCATCAGGACGGCATGCTCAAGCACGCCGGCACTTACGAGATCATGACGCCGGAGTCGGTGGGCCTCCACCGCTCCAAGCTCGTGATGGGCAAGCATTCGGGCCGCCATGCCTTCAAGATGAAGCTCAAGGAGTTGGGCTTCGAGCTCGGCGACAACGCGGTCAACGACGCCTTCCGCCGGTTCAAGGATCTCGCGGACCGCAAGAAGGAGATCTTCGACGAAGACTTGGTGGCGTTGGTCGATGACGAGGTGCTGCGCGGGCACGATCGGGTGAAGTTCGTCTCGCTGCAGGTGATCGCGGGCTCGAAGGGGCCGCAATCCGCCGAGCTCGAGCTCGAGTTCGACGGCGCGATGCAGCACGCGAAGGTCACCGGGAACGGCCCGATCGACGCCAGCTTCAACGCGATCAAGGCGATCGTGCCGCACACGGCGCGCCTCCAGCTCTTCCAGGTGAACGCAGTGACCGCAGGCACCGACGCCCAGGCGGAGGTGACGGTCCGGCTCGAGGAGAACGGCAAGACCGTGAACGGCCAAGGCGCCGATCCGGACACGCTGGTCGCCGCGACCCGAGCCTATATTCACGCGCTCAACAAGCTTTTGACCAAGCGGGCGAAGACGGCGCCCGCGGCAATGACAGCATAGGACCGACGCCGGAGGGGCGGCCGCAGAGCCGCCCCTCTCTCTATCGGAGCAGCAGGGGACATGCGCAACAGAAGCACAGGACATCCGCAGGCAAAATGATCGGGAAGCTGTTGGGGCTACTGTCCGCGGACATGGCGATCGATCTCGGAACGGCGAACACCCTGGTCTACGTCAAGGGGCGCGGCATCGTGCTCAACGAGCCCTCCGTGGTGGCGATCGCCAACGTCAAGGGCAAGAAGCACGTCCTTGCGGTGGGCGACGAGGCCAAGATGATGCTGGGCCGCACGCCCGGCTACATCCAGGCGATCCGGCCGCTCCGCGACGGCGTCATCGCCGATTTCGAGGTCGCGGAGGAGATGATCAAGCACTTCATCCGCAAAGTGCACAATCGGCGCAGTTTCGCGAGCCCGCAGATCATCGTCTGCGTGCCCTCCGGCTCGACCGCCGTGGAGCGGCGAGCCATCCAGGAGTCCGCGGAGAGCGCGGGCGCGCGCCGCGTGTTCCTGATCGAGGAGCCGATGGCGGCGGCGATCGGGGCGGGGCTGCCGGTGAGCGAGCCCACGGGATCGATGGTCGTCGACATCGGCGGCGGCACCACCGAGGTCGCGGTGCTGGCGCTTGGCGGCATCGTCTATTCCCGCTCGGTCCGCGTGGGCGGTGACAAGATGGACGAGGCGATCATCGCCTATATCCGCCGTAATCATAACCTGCTGGTTGGCGAGAGCAGCGCCGAGCGCATCAAGAAGGAGATCGGCTCGGCCTGCATGCCGGCCGACGGCGAAGGCCG
>DATMMM010000005.1:0-5055 GCA_035569735.1 Allostellaceae bacterium
GTCGCCGATCGGCATCGCAGCCCCCGATTTGAAGGCGCGCCACAGCCATTCATAGGGCGTGCCGAGATGCTCGGGCGGCAGCGCCTCGCTCCCGCGGTCGCGGCGCCAGCGCGATGCCGCGTAGCGGAGTGCCGCGCGGTAGATGGCGGCGGCCTGGCGCGAGACGGCTTGGCCGCCGTAGAAGCGCTGCGCCAGCTCGCGCAGTGCCGCATCGCGCTGTCGCATGGCCTCCTCGAGCCACCACGGCACGCCGCCCCGCGGCCACACCAGGCCCAGCGCAGCCTCGATGCTGCGTTGGCGGTGCGAGAGAAACTCGCCGAGCGACTTGCCGAGCCAGGCCGAAAGCCCCGCCGGCAGGGGCTCGCCGGCGCTGCAGCGGCGGGCGACCTCGCGGAGGTTGTCGATCGAATTTGTCATCTGCCGCCTCCCCCTTCGACGCGTTTAAGAATGAACATTCATTCATAACAGGCGAAACAAGACGCTTTCACGAGCCGGCTCCGAGCAATCCCACGAGGGCACGCGCCACCCGATCCGCCTGCTCCGGCAGGCCGCCGGCGATCCGGCCGAGGATGCGCGTGTCGATGACCTGGATGATGGCGCCGGTGACCAGCGAGGCCGCGAGGTCGAGATCCTGCCGGGGGATCTGGCGCCGCTTCATGGCGCGCGAGATCGCATTCCGGAAGGCCAGGTAGGGATTGCCCATCCTGCGGTCGACGCGCCGCAGGTGATGGTGCCGGGCCGAAAATACATAGGTGACCAGCAGCCAATCCTCGTCGAAGCGCTGGAAGACATAGCGCACCATGGCCCGGAATTGCCCTTCGAGGTCGGAATGCTCCTGCGCCTGGCGCCGGAGCGCATGGCCGATCTCCGAGAAGTTCCGCGCGAAGAGCTGCCAGGCGAGCTCGTCCTTGCTGACGTAGTGATTGTACATGGCGCCCTGCGAGACCTTCGCCGCGCGCGCCACCTGCTTGATCGAGGTCTCGGCGATGCCGCGCTCGACGAAGAGCCGCAAGGCTGCCTGCTCGATCGCGGTCTTGGTGTCGGTCGACCGCGCCATGGCCCTGTCGTCTAAGTGAACGTTCATTCATGATGGCCCGGACGGTGATTGCCGTCAATATGACAGTTTGGCGACAGCGCTACCCTAGGCTCGGCCGGCTGGAAAGCCAAAGCGCTCCGGAATGCCGGCCGTTTCGCGAGCTCGCGACCCGGAGCTCGCTATGAGCCCCGCTGCCGCACCAGCCAGTAGTAGGACAGAAAGGCGCCCACGGCCATGACGGCGATGGTGGCGCTCATGGGCATGGGCGTGCGGTCGTAGAGAGCCGCGACCGCAAGGCCGGAGAGGCTGCCGCTTCCCATCTGGATCGCGCCCATGAGCGAGGCCGCGAGCCCCGCCATGTGCGGCAAAGGCTCCATGGCAGCCGCCGTGGCATTGGGCTGGATGAGCGCCAGCGCCATGACGTAGGCCATGATCGGCAGCATCAGGAGGAGGGGCCCGCCGAGGCGCGACCACGCGACCGCGACCAGCACCGCGGCCGCGCCCAGCAGCAGCGCGAACCCGGCGCGCATCACGCGCTCGCTCGCGAAACGATGCGCGAGCCGGCCGTTGATGAACGCGCCGACGATCAGGCCGCAGGCGCTCAGCGCGAAATAAAAGCCGAACCGGTCCACGGGCACGCCGTAGATATCGATCAGCACGAAGGGCGAGCCCGAGAGGAAGGCGAACAGCCCCGCGAAGACGAAGCTGTTGACGAGGGCGCAGCCAAGAGAGCGCCGGTTGCTGAAGAACGCGCCGGCGTTGGCGATCAGGCGGCCGAGGCGCAGCGCGTGCGGGTCCGGGTTCTTGAGAGATTCCGGGAACAGCAGGAGCGTGGCCGCGAACAGCAGCAGCCCGAAGCTGCCGAGGAAGACGAAGATCGCCTGCCAGCCGAACTGGTTGATCAGGAACCCGCCGATGATCGGCGCCACCAGCGGCGCGAGGCTCATGGTGAGCGTGATGTAGGAGAGGGTCTGCACCGCGCGCGGGCCGGTCATGTGGTCGCGCACCACCGCGCGGCCGAGCACCGGGCCGACGCAGGCGCCGCAGCCCTGGATCAGCCGCGCCGTCACCAGCATCTCGATGCTGGAGCAGACCGCGCAGGCGTAGCCCGCGAGCGTGTAGATGGCGAGGCCCCCGATCAGCACGCGGCGCCGGCCGAACCGATCGGAGAGCGGCCCGCAGAAGAGTTGCGCGCCGGCATATCCGACCATGAACAGGCTCAGCGTGAGCTGCACGCTTTTCGGGCTTGCCTGGAAGCGGCTGGTGATCGTGGGCAGCGACGGCAGGCTCATGTCGATCGCGAGCGCGGTCATGCCCGCGAGCGCGCCCAACAGCGCCGTCAGGCCCCAGGACTGGGGTTTCAGCATGGGTCGGGTCGGGCGGCCGGCCTCAGGGGTTTTCCAGGCTCAGCACGCCGCTGTCGTAGTCGTAGGCGAAGAGCTCGGCATAGCGCGCCCAGTTGACCACGGTCTCGAACACCTCGCGCGCGTCCTCCTCGCTCAGATGGTCCTCGAGCTCGCTCAGGAACCGAGCGCTGGGCGCGGTGTGGCCGGGCCGCTCGTCGAGCACGCGCCGGATATGCGCGACCAGCGGCACCGTGCGCAAGAGGTGCTCGGCGAAGACCTGCTTGCGCTTCAGCATGTCCGCCTCGGCGAGCGCGCGTCCGGCGGCGGTCGCCTCGATGTCGCCGCCGCCCACCTGCGCCAGCCCCATCAGCTGCAGCGTCTCGATCAAGGGGAAGAGGTCGTCGGCGGAGAGCGACAGCTCCTGCGCCAGATGCGGCAGGTCGGCGCGCCCGCCGAAGGGCGCCGCCATGAGCGTGTCGAGCAGCGCCATCAGCTGCTGGATCGAGGCCGGCAGCAGCCGATAGGCAATGCCGATGGCCTGCGTGGGCGTGCCGCGCTTGCCGGGCTCGCGGCCGGGCTGGGTGGTGATCTGCGTATAGACCTCGTCGACGATCTGGCGGAAGGTGGCGTTCGCGTGGTCGCGCGGACGCGGCAACGGCACCGACAGCTCCGCGCGGATGCGGCCGGGATCGCTCGAGAACACGATGATGCGGTCGGACATCTCGACCGCCTCCTCGATATTGTGGGACACGAACACCACGCCCTTGGTGGGCACCCGCCGCGCGGTCCAGAGATCGGCGAAGTCGCCGCGCAAGGTCTCGGCGGTCAGCACGTCGAGCGCCGAGAAGGGCTCGTCCAGCAGCAGCACGTCCGGGTTCACCACCAGCGCGCGTGCGAAGCCCACGCGTTGGCGCATGCCGCCCGATAGCTCTTTGGGATAGGCGGATTCATAGCCGTCGAGCCCGATCAGGTCGATCGCCGCAATGGCGCGCTTGCGGCGCTCGTCGCGCGGGACGCCCTGCGCCTCGAGCCCGAGCTCGACATTCCCCAGCACGGTGAGCCAGGGAAATAAGGCGAAAGTCTGGAACACCATGGCGACGCCGCGCACCGGCGCCACCACGGGAGTGCCGCGGTAGGTGACGCTGCCTGCGGTCTGCGGCGTGAGCCCCGCGAGGACTCGCAAGAACGTGGATTTTCCGGAGCCCGATTTCCCGAGGATGGCCACGATCTCGCCTTCCTTGAGGGCAAAATCGATGTGGTCCAGGACGAGACGCCCGGCGCGATCGGCGGTGCGGTAGGTCTTGCAGACCTCCTTGGTGGCCAGGAGCGGCTGTTGGTCGGTCATGGGTTTGGGCCCTTAATCGAGGCGCAGCCGCTCTTCGGCGAGCGTGTAGAGCCGCCGCCAGAACAGCCGGTTGAAGGTGAGCACGAAGAGGCTGAGCATGGCGACACCCAGCACGATGCGCGGCGTGTCGCTGGTCGCCGTCCACTCGGCGATGTAAGCGCCGACGCCGGTGGCGACGAATTTGTCGTCGCCCCATTGCGCCACTTCCGAGACGATGCTGGCGTTCCAGGCGCCGCCCGAGGCCGTGATGGCGCCGGTGACATAGGCCGGGAAGATGCCGGGCAAGATGAGCCGCCGCCACCAGAGCCAGCGCGTGACGCCGAAATTGCCGGCGACATACTGGTAATCCGTCGGCAGCGCCAAGGCGCCCGCGATCACGTTGAAGAGGATGTACCACTGCGTGCCCAGGATCATCAGCACGCTGAGCCAGATCTCGACATTGAGATGGAACGTCTTGATCGCCAGCACGACCGGCGGAAAGAACAAGTTCGCCGGAAAGGCCGCCAGGAACTGCACGATGGGCTGTGCCCGATGGGCGATCGCCGGCCTGAGCCCGATCCACACCCCGATCGGGACCCAGATGACCGAGGCGAGCGCGATCAGCACGCTCACCCGGCAGAACGTGGCGAGCGCCAGCAAGAACACATGCCCGATCTCGGCGAGCGTGATTTCGCCTTCGACGAAGCTGAAGACCCAATAGACGAGGTAAATGGCGAGTCCGGCCAGGACCGAAACCCACGCCCGATCGATCCAGGGAGTGAGCGGGCTCGGCGGCTTCTGGGGCTTCTCCTGGTAGGGCTGCGCCGCCTTGGCCGCGCGGCTGAAGAAATCCGCCACCGTATCGCCGATCCAGGCGACCAGTTGGAAGAACCCCGCGCGCTGCAGCATGGTAAGGAACCAGGCGCGCTCGCCCTCGCCCTCGCTGATCGCCTCCACTTTGAAGCGCTGCGACCACGCGAGCAGCGGCCGGAACAGCAGCTGATCGTAGATCAGGATGAAGGCGAGCATGGCAAGGATGGCATAACCGACCGCGGTGATGTTGCCCTCTTTGCTCGCGAGCGCGATGTAGGAGCCGATGCCCGGCAACGTGGTGTTCTGGTCGGCGACCGTGATCGCCTCCGAGGCCACCACGAAGAACCAGCCGCCGGACATCGACATCATCATGTTCCAGACCAGCTGCGGGATGGCGTAGGGCACCTCGAGCTGCCAGAAGCTCGCCCAGGGCGACATGTGATACATGCGCGCGGCCTCGCGCAGGTCCTGCGGCACGCCCAGGAAGGACTGGTAGAGGCTGAACGTCATGTTCCAGGCTTGCGAGGTGAAGATCG
>DATMMM010000006.1:0-4536 GCA_035569735.1 Allostellaceae bacterium
CGCGGAGCAGATAGGTGTCGAGGGCGGCATAGGCGAGGCCGGGCAGCAGGCCCCAGCGGAAGCCCGGCCGGATGTTGCGCGCGCGGTAGAGCTCGTCCCAGATCCAACTCGCCTCCAGCGCGGCGCGATAGTCGGCGCCGGCCTCTCCCTGAAGCTGCCGGAACACTGTCTCGGCCGCCAGCATGCCGGACTTCATCGCAGTGTGACTGCCCTTGATCTTGGGCACGTTGAGGAAGCCCGCCGCGCAGCCGATCACCAGCCCGCCCGGGAACGACAATTTTGGGATCGCCTGGAATCCGCCCTCGTTGAGGGCACGGGCGCCGTAGGCGATCCGCCGTCCACCCTCGAAAGTCGGCCGGATCGCCGGATGCGTCTTGAAGCGCTGGAATTCCTCGAACGGGTTCAGGAACGGGTTCTCGTAGTCGAGCCCGATCACGAAGCCGACCGCGACCTGGTTATTCTCAAGGTGGTAGAGGAACGAGCCGCCATAGGTCTTGCGGTCCATCGGCCAGCCGACGGTGTGGATCACCTCGCCCGCGCGATGCTGCTCCGGCTTCACTTCCCAGAGCTCCTTGATCCCGATGCCGTAAGTCTGCGGGTCCGCCTCGGCCCAGAGACCGAAACGCTGCGCGAGCGCCTTGGTAAGCGAGCCGCGGCAGCCCTCGGCGAACAAGGTCCGCTTGCCGCGCAGCTCCACGCCCTCCTGGAAATTCTCCGTGGGCTTGCCGTCGCGGCCGATGCCCATGCTACCGGTCGCCACGCCGGCGACAGTGCCGGCCTCGTCGAACAGCACTTCCGCCGCGGCAAATCCGGGATAGATCTCGACGCCCAGCGCCTCGGCCTCGCGCCCAAGCCAGCGGCAGACATTGCCGAGGCTCACGATGTAATTGCCGTGGTTGTGCATCTGCGGGGGCGTGGGGAACCGGAAGGCGCGGCGCTCCGTGAGGAACAGGAAGCGGTCGTTCCGGGCGGGCGTGTTGAGGGGCGCGCCGCGCTCGCGCCAGTCCGGCATCAGCTCGTCGAGCGCGCGCGGCTCGATCACCGCACCGGAGAGGATGTGCGCTCCCACCTCCGAGCCCTTCTCCAGGACGCAGACCGAGATTTCCTTCTGGTGCTCGGCGGCGAGCTGCTTCAGGCGGATCGCGGCCGCGAGCCCGGCCGGACCCGCGCCCACGATCACGACGTCGTATTCCATGGTGTCGCGTGTCATGGGCTCGCTCGGCCTTGGATGGGGGAAACTCGATTCTGATTCTGCTCGAGCGGATTATCGCACGCGGCAAATGGCCCAAGCAATTCGGGTCGGCAAAACCGGGCTCGGGCCGCTAAGATCAATCCGATGACCGCTGCCCATCCGCTCGCCCGGCTGCTCGACTGGTACGTCGCCATGGGCGCCGACGAGGCGATCGATCTCGCTCCGCACGACTGCACCCTGCCCGCGCCCATCGAGCCGCGGCCGCTGCAGCGCGTGGCGCCGCTCCCAGCGGCGCCCCTGGTCGTGCCGGCCGTGGCAGCGGCGAGCGCGCGCGAGCTCGCGGAGCGAGCCCAGAGCCTGGCCGAGCTGGAGGCCGCGGCCCGGAGCTTCGACGGCTGCCTCCTCAAGCGCACCGCTACCAAAACGGTCTTCGCCGACGGCAATCCCGCCGCCTCGGTCATGATCGTGGGCGAGGCACCGGGCGCCGACGAGGACCGGATCGGCCGGCCTTTTGTCGGCCGGGCGGGGCAGCTCCTCGACCGGATGCTGGCGGCGATCGGGATCGACCGCGGCGGCGCCTACATCACCAACGTGCTGTTCTGGCGCCCGCCCGGGAACCGCAAGCCGACGCCCGAGGAGGTCGCCACCTGTCTGCCCTTCCTCTGGCGGCACATCGCGCTGGTGCATCCCAAGGCGGTCGTCATGGCCGGCGGCACCTCCGTCAGCGCCCTGCTCGGCCGTAACGAGGGTATCACCAGGCTGAGGGGCCGCTGGTTCGACCTGCCGGTCCCGGGGCTCGCTGCCCCTATGCCGGCGCTCGCCACATATCACCCCTCTTTCCTGCTGCGCACCCCCGCGCGAAAGGCCGAAGCCTGGGCGGACCTGCTGAGCCTCCAGGCGCGGCTGGAGGGCAAGGGCTGACCGCAGCGCCCGCGGTCCTGGGCGGCACAAGGTTAAAGAGCGATTACCCGGCAAATCACCGAATCACCATTTAGGCGATGGTGCAGTCTTCGCGAGAGATTCGTTGTAGATCAGGTACCTCCGCAAGAAGTCCACAGCGAGATATTAAACCGTCATATTCTTCAACGGGAATTTTGCCTTGCCCAACCCCGACCTATCGTCTAATGGGGTCTTATGCGCTGTTGGGAATCGGGGGCCGGGTCCTCGGCGACTTGGCGAAAAATTCATCTTTATGCGTTGGTAAGCGCTTCCTTGCTCGCGCCCCTCGTGGGGTCGGCGAGCGAGACGCAGCGCACCGCGGTGCTGCCCCCGCCCAGCGGGGCCGCGCGCGAGGCGGACCTGCCGAGCGTGCTCACCATCGAGGATATCCAGCGCTATCACTGGATCTTCCAGGTCCAAGAGGCCGGAAACTGGCCGGCGGCCGATTACGAGATGAAGCTGCTGAAGGACCGGCTGCTGGTTGGCCACGTCCTGGCGCAGCGCTATCTGACCAAGACCTACAAGGCGAGCTATCGCGAGCTCGCCGAGTGGCTCCAGAACTACGGCGACGAGGCCGACGCGGGAGCGATCCATGCGCTCGCCCTGCAGCGACGGGACGCCGGCTCGCCGGCGCCCTCCAAGCCGGGCAGCTGGGCTCCCGCGCTCCGTTACGGCGGTGACGGCGACATCGACGCGCTCCTTGCCGCCGACGCCAGCCGCACTCCAAAGGACATCGACAACAGCTACGAGCCCAAGGACGAGCTCCGGCGCATCGCCAAGACCAACCCTTCCAAGGCCGAGACGTTGCTCGATGCCATGGACGCCCGGCACTTGCTGGATGATTCCGACATCGACGAGGTGCGCGCCGCCATCGCCGACGCCTACATGTCGGCGGGCGAGGAGAAGCGGGCGCTGGCCATCAATGCGACCCGGCGCGTCGCCGCCAAGCCGCTCGCCGATTGGACCGCCGGCCTCGCGGACTGGCGGGCCAAGCGCTATCCGGAGGCGCGGCAGCATTTTGAAGCCGCCGCCAAGTCGCCCGATGGGACGCCTGGCCTCGTCGCGGCGGCGGCGTTCTGGACCGCCCGCGTGGAATTGCGCGACCACCACCGCGAGCTCGCGAACGATTGGCTCGGCATCGCGGCGCAGGAGCCCTACACCTTCTACGGCCTTCTGGCCCGGCGCCTCCTGGGCGTCGACAGCTATTTCGATTTCGAGTCCGGGACCTTCAGCCGGGCCGACGCGCGCACGCTGCTCGCGACCACGTCGGGCCGGCGCGTCTTGGCCTTGATCCAGCTGGGGGACCATCAGCGGGCGGAAGCGGAGCTGCACGTCGTTGCGGCGGCGAGCGACGACACGCTCATGCCGGCGGTGGAAGCCCTGGCCGACCGCGCCAACATGCCCGCGCTCAGCTTCCAGCTCGCCGCCTACCTCTCGCACACCGACGGACGCAACCACGACCGCGCGCTCTACCCGGTGCCGCGCTGGACGCCGAAGGGCGGCTTCACGGTGGATCGCGCGCTCCTCTTTGCGATGATGCGGCAGGAATCCCAGTTCGTGGCGCAGGTGCGCAGCCGCGCGGGAGCGCTGGGCGTCATGCAGCTGATGCCGGCGACCGCGCGCTCGATGGCGGCGCGCGCCGGCCTGCCGGCGCCCGACCGCGGCACGCTCGGGGATCCCGAGCTCAGCCTCACGCTCGCGCAGCAGTACATCAACCACCTCCTGGCGACCGACCGGATCGGCAACAACCTGCTGCTGGTCACGGCCGCCTATAACGCCGGACCCGGGCCGATCGCCAAGTGGATGGCGAGCGACGAGCTGCGCAACGATCCCCTGCTGTTTCTCGAGAGCATCCCTTTCCGCGAGACCCGCGGATATACCGAGCGCGTGCTGGCGAATTATTGGATCTACCGCATGCGCCTGGGGCAGCCGACCCCCGACCTCGACGCGCTTGCGGCCGGCAACTGGCCCACCTATACCGCTCTGGATCCCCCGAGCGGACCAGGTGGCTCCTATGCCGCGAATTGACGACACCCGACCCTTCCTTCCCGTCAACATCGCGATCCTGACGGTCTCCGACACCAGGACCGAATCCGACGACAAATCGGGCGCGACGCTCGCGGAGCTCGCGACCAAAGCCGGCCACCGCGTGGTCGCGCGCCGCATCGTCAAGGACGATCAGGCCGCGATCATTCAGCAGCTCAAGGCCTGGATCGGCGACGCCACGGTCGACGTCGTGATCTCCACCGGCGGCACCGGCGTCACCGGCCGGGACGTGACGCCCGAGGCGTTCCAGCAGGTCTACGAGAAAGAGATCGCGGGCTTCGGCGAGCTTTTTCGCTGGCTCAGCTACCAGAAGGTCGGGACCTCCACGATCCAAAGCCGCGCCACCGGCGGCGTCGCGG
>DATMMM010000007.1:0-16620 GCA_035569735.1 Allostellaceae bacterium
ATCTCGTAGACCGCCGTATATTTCGGCATGCCCTCGCCGGTCAGCTGCTTTTTCTCGCCGCCGACAATGAAACTGGCCGGCTCCGTGCGCAGCCGGATGGCGGCGCGCACGCCCGGCACCTTCAGCAGGATCGGCAGGTGCTCCCGGTCATAGACCTCGTTGAAGAGCGCCTCCTTCTCCGGCGCCACGTCCATGCTGACGATGAGCACGTATGGGGTCGAGAATGGCATGGCCTTCCTCCTGTTTCGGGCTGCCTCACGCGATCTCGCGCAGGTACCAGTCGACGTGGGCGATGGTGTTGTATTCCATGGGGGCGTAGGGGCCAGGCCGGTAATAGCGCGAGTTCACGCCGAGCTGGTTGTGCTCGATGATGCGCTTGTCGGCCTCGCTGGTGACCTTCCAGAGCCAGGTGAGCTTCTCGGGATCGTAGTCCCGACCCTCCCGCGCGTCGCCACGCACCAGCCAGAGCACCTCCATGTCCGTCGTGTCGGCGGTGCGCGGGATGAAGCGGTAGATCACGCCGTGGTCGGCGTAGGCCACAAAGAAGCTCGTGGGGCCCGCATGGACCGAGGTAACGGCGCCGTCGTAGTCGCGCAGGCCCATCAGCGGCGCCACGCCCTTGCCGTCGGGGCTGGCGCTGTCGACGTCCTCGTAGAGCGGGTAGCGAAAGCCGCGGCAAGCCTCCTCGCCGGTCTCCGAGCCTACCCAATGCTCGCTCGCGGGGATGTCGATGCCAAGCGCCACCGAGCGCTCGGCGAGGCGCACCTGGAGCTTCTGGAGCCGCGCCGCCGGCTGCTCCAGAGCGTGCAGGCGCGAATATTCGGGATGCGCGGGCGCGCAGTGGTAGCACTCGAGGTAGTTCTCGACCGCGAGCTTCCAGTTCGCCGCGAAGGAATAGAGCTCCCGGTGCGCGACGCGCGCCTCCGCCCAGCCGTAAGGGCCGTAGCAGGCGCGCACGGTCTCCTCGAGATAACGCATCCCGAGCGGCTCCTCGGCAAAGCAGACGAAGATCAGGCCCTCGAGGACGCGCAGATGGATCTGCTGAAGCCCATGGCGCGAGCGGTCGAACTCGGCGGGCATGTGTCGCGCCGCCTGCAGGCTGCCGTCGAGCCCATAGGTCCAGCCGTGATAGGGGCAGGTGAAGGATTTGGCCTGGCCCGATGGCTCCCAGCAGACCCGCGAGCCCCGGTGCCGGCACACGTTGACGAGCGCGCGCAGGTGGGCGTCCTCGCCGCGCACGATGATCGCGGATTCGCCGGCGATCTCCAGCAGCTGGAAATCGCCCGGCTTCGGCAGGCTGCTCCCATGGCCCGCGCAGAGCCAATGGCGAAAGAGCACACGCTCGACGTCGCGGCGGAAGATATCGGGATCGGCGTAGAAAGCCTGCTGCAGCGAGTGCGCCGGCGGCTGGCGCGCGATCAGCGCCGCGAGTTTCGCGTCGATCTCGGTTTCCCGGCTGCTTCCGTCGTGCATGCGGCGCGCCTCAAGTCAGGATCTGGTAGTGCGCGTCCTGGATCTTGCGCTCGGCGCCGTTGATCGGCAGCAGGTCCTGCGGGCAGGCCGACATGGCGACGATGCAATCCATGGTGGCGCGCAGGATCACGTAATCGCCGGGCTTGGAGACCGGCTCGCCGAAGCTCGTGTTACCCTCGCGGTCCACGGGTATGTTCATCCAGAGATTGAGCGGCGCCGGAACCTCCGGCGTCGCCAGGCCGATCTGGCGCATGCCCGCGATCAGATTGTCGGTGCAGTTGTCGTGGTACTCCTTGCAGCCGAGCAGGCCATAGCGATAGTCGTCGCAGGCAGCCATCAGCGTATCGTGGATACCCGGCGACGTGTCCTCCTCGAAGAGCAGGATCGGCCGTCGGCGGTTGGTGTGGAGGTAATGGCCCTTGCGCGGGAAGATCGTGCCGATGGTCGGCCGCATATGCTCCATCGACATGAACTCGTGCAGGTCCTCGGCGCTGAAGGCCCAGGTGTCCACCACCTGCGTCCCATACGTGTTGATGATCTTGATCGCCTGATCCTTGTTGAGACGCGCCGCGCGGCCCTTGCGCGCGGGAACCGTCATGAGATCGTTGGCTCTGGTCATCGGATACCTCCAGGGAAGGGTCGCGAGCCTAGGCGCGCGGAAAGCCCGCGGTCAATCCGGGTTCAGGACGCCGCCACGGCCTCGTTCGCGAGCTCGGGCTTCTCCTGCTCCGCCACCAGCCGGTCGATCACCAGCCGGACCAGCGAGAGACCGACCGAGGGGTGCGTGAAATAGACCTGCTGGAAATCGTCGGCCGAGACGCGCGCGAGCACGCAATCGGTCTTGGCGATGACGGTGGCGGTGCGCCGCCGCGTTCCGCTGAGGACGCCGATCTCGCCCACCACTGTCCCCGCGCCCAGCTCCGCCTTGGCCTCCTCGACCAAGAGCGAGCCCTCGAGCACCAGATAGAGCGCGTCCGAGGGATCGCCCTTGCGGATGATGACGTCGCCGCGCTTGGGGGTCAGGCGCCGGGCGAAGGGCATCAGGGCATCGAACACGTGATTCTGGTTGGCGGCGTCGCGCACGTTTCGGATCAGGCGACGGATCTCGATGAGACGCCAGACATTCACCGGCAGAATGACCAGATTGAGCGCCAGCACGAAATAGAGATGCTCCATGACGCCGTAGGCGACGAAGATGAGGTTCCCGATGAGCGCGAAGATGCGCAGGGGCATCATGGTCTTCATGCTCAGGCTACCCACCGTGAGCGCGCTCGCGACGTAGGCAAGCAATGCAGTCATGGCCGACAGCCCGCCTCGGCTCGTTTGTCAATGTCTGCCGCAGCATAGCAAGCGGAAGCGGCGGAGTCCTGCGCCCCAGCCAGACTCCCACCTTTGCAAAAAATTCCTGCGCAGCGGGCGCGGATGGCCCATAGTTTGGGCCGGTCGCAACTTCCAGCACGCGAGCGAAGACCATGACGGCGGCGTTTCCGACCCAGGCGCGGGTGGTCATTATCGGGGGCGGCATCATCGGCTGCAGCCTCGCCTACCATCTGGCGAAGCGCGGCTGCGGCGACGTGGTGCTGCTGGAGCGCCGGCAGCTGACCTGCGGCACGACCTGGCACGCGGCGGGGCTGGTGGGGCAGCTGCGGGCGACCCAGAACCTGACGCGGCTTGCCCAATATACCGCCGGGCTCTACCGCTCGCTCGGCGAGGAGACCGGGCAGGAAACCGGCTTCAAGCAGAGAGGCTCGCTGGCGCTCGCTGGGACCCCCGAGCGCTTCGAGGAGCTGAAGCGCGGCGCCTCCATGGCGCACTGCTTCGGCCTCGAGGTCGAGGTACTGACACCCCAGGAGGCCCAGAAACTCTGGCCGCTCATGGAGGTCGGCGATCTCGTCGGCGCGGTCTTCCTTCCGAAAGACGGGCAGACCAACCCCGTCGATACCACACAGGCTCTCGCCAAGGGCGCGAAGAAGGGCGGCGCGCGGATCTTCGAGGAGACCGCCGTCACCGCCATCCTCCAGCGCAATGGCACGGTGACCGGGGTCAGGACCAACCGAGGCGAGATCACGGCCGAGGTTGTGGTCAATTGCGCGGGCATGTGGGCGCGCGACCTCGCGGCCTCCTGCGGGGTCACCCTGCCGCTCCACGCCGCCGAGCATTTCTACGTGGTGACCGAGCCGATCCCCGGCCTCCCCTCGACCCTGCCCGTGCTGCGCGATCCCGACAGCCGCGCCTATTTCAAGGAGGATGCCGGCAAGCTCTTGCTCGGTTGGTTCGAGGCCGTGGCGAAGCCTTGGGGCACCGAGGGCATTCCTGGGAGCTTCTGCTTCGACCAGCTGCCGGCGGATCTCGAGCATATCGAGCCGCTGCTGGAGCAGGCGATACACCGGGTGCCGGCGCTGGCGAAGACTGGCATCCAGCTGTTCTTCAACGGTCCCGAGAGTTTCACCCCCGACGACCGGTACCTACTCGGGGAAGCTCCAGAACTATGCAATTTCTTCGTCGCCGCCGGGTTCAACTCGATCGGCATCCAATCGGCGGGCGGCGCCGGCAGGGTGCTGGCGGATTGGATCCTGGACGGCCATCCGCCGATGGATCTCTGGGACGTGGATGTCCGGCGCGCGATGCCCTTCCAGCGCAATCGCCGCTACCTGCGCGAGCGCACGGCCGAGACGCTGGGCCTGCTCTACGACATGCATTGGCCGTTCCGACAGGTGGAAACCGCGCGCGGCGTGCGGAGATCGGCGCTGCACGACCGGCTCCAGGCGCAGGGCGCCTGCTTCGGCGAGCTGGCGGGCTGGGAGCGCGCGAACTGGTTCGCGCCCGCGGGGGTCACGCCCGAGTATCGCTACAGCTATGGCCGGCAGAACTGGTTCGAGCACAGCGCCGCCGAGCACAAGGCGGTGCGGGAGGCAGTCGGGCTCTTCGACCAATCCTCCTTCGCCAAGTACCTGCTGCAGGGCCCGGACGCCGAGCGGATCCTCAACCGGATCTGCGCCAACGACGTGGCGGTGCCGCCGGGCCGGGTGGTCTATACCCAATGGCTGAACGAGCGCGGCGGCATCGAGGCGGATCTCACGGTGACGCGCGAGGGCGACGACCGCTATCTCATCGTCACCAGCGCCGCGAGCCAGACCCGCGATTTCGCCTGGCTCAAGCGGCACATCCCCGAGGACGCGCGGGCGGCGGCGGTGGACGTCACCTCGGGCTATGCCGTGCTGAGCCTCATGGGACCGCGCTCGCGGGCGCTGCTGGCGAGCCTCACGGACGAGGATCTCTCCAACGCAGCCTTTCCCTTCGGCGCGTCGCGCGAGATCGACCTCGGCTATGCGCGCGTGCGCGCGACCCGCATCACCTATGTGGGCGAGCTCGGCTGGGAGCTCTACATCGGGACGGAATTCGCGGCCTCGGTCTACGACGCGATCATCGCGGCCGGCGAAGGCTTCGGCCTCCGCCACGCCGGCTACCACGCGCTCAACTCGCTCCGCATCGAGAAGGCTTACCGGCATTGGGGCCACGACATCACCGAGGAGGACACGCCGCTCGAAGCGGGCCTGGGCTTCGCCGTCGCGTTCCGAAAGCAGGATTTCATCGGGCGCGAGGCGCTGTTGCGCCAGAAGGAAGCCGGCATCAAGCGGCGGCTCGTCACCTTCGCGCTCGAGGACGCGGGCCGGATGCTCTATCACAGCGAGCCGATCTGGCGGGACGCCAAGCTCGTGGGCCGCCTCGCCTCCGGCATGTTCGGCCACACCGTGGGCCGCCCCGTCGGTCTCGGCTACGTCGAGGACCAAGGGCATGTCGTCAGCGATGGTTATGTACGGGACGGAAGGTTCGAGATCGAAATCGCCGGCGAGCGCATCCCCGCGAAAGCAATTCTGGGCGCGCTCTACGATCCCAGATCCGAGCGCATCAAAGCATAAGCCGGTGCCCGGCCCTGCGGAGAGTTGCAGGGGCTCATGTCTCCGCTATGATGCCCGCAGGAACAGCCGAGTTCATTCTCGTCGGGCGGCGTTGCGGGCGCTCTCGCTTTGGAATCTGCGAGGTGAGCGCGTCGGTTTTTCGCCGCTCCGGTCGTTTGCAAGCGAGTGCCGGCGCCGACCCGGTGACCGGCTTTGAGGGGAGGTCTCATGAACAAAGTCAGCCTGTGCCTGCTCGCGGGAGCGGGGCTTGCCGTCGCATCGGTGCTGGCGCCCGCCCAAGCCGCGACACCGAAAGATACCTTCGTCATGGCGAAGAACATCGACGACATCGTCTCGCTGGATCCCGGCGAGGCCTTCGAGCTCAGCGGGATCGAGATCGAGGCCAACATCTACGATCGCGTGATGCGCTACGACGCCGAGGACATCAAGAAGCTCGACGGCGGCGCGGTGCAGAGCTGGACCGTGAGCCCCGACAGCAAGACCATCACCTTCAAGGTGCGGCCAGGCATCAAGTTCAGCTCCGGAGCGGGCTTGACCGCCGACGACATCGCCTTCTCGCTGCAGCGCGCGGTGATCCTCAACAAGGCGCCCGCGTTCATCCTTCAGCAGCTCGGCTGGGACGACAAGAACGTGAAGGACCTCATCAAGGTGGTCGATCCCATGACGGTGTCGGTCACCATCAAGGAGGATTTCGGCACCACCTTCGTGCTGAATTGCCTGAGCGCGGGCCTCGCCTCGGTGGTCGAGAAAAAAGTCGCGCTCGCGCATGAGAAAAACGGCGATCTCGGCAACGAGTGGCTGAAGACCAACTCGGCGGGCTCGGGTCCCTATGTGCTCAAATCGTGGAAGGCCAACGACTCCGTCGTGCTCGAGGCCAATCCTCATTACTGGAAGGCGAAGCCGAAACTCTCGCGCGTCATCGTCCGCCACGTCGCCGAGCCCGCCTCCCAGCGGCTGCTGCTGGAGAAGGGCGATATCGACATGGCGCGCAACCTGACGCCCGACATGATTGCGACCTTGAGCGAGAGTAAGGACCTCACGGTCAGCAATTTCCCCTTGGCCGACACCTATTATCTCGGCCTCGCCCAGACCGTGGAACCCTTCAAGAAGGCGCAGGTGCGCGAGGCCATGCGCTGGCTGATCGATTACCAGGGAATGTCCAACACCTTCCTCAAGGGCCAGTTCCAGGTCCAGCAGGCGTTCTGGCCGGCCGGCTTCCCCGGCTCGCTCACGGACACCCCGTTCAAGCTCGATCCCGCCAAGGCGAAGCAGCTGCTGGCGCAGGCGGGTTATCCCGACGGCTTCGAAGTAAGCTTGGATACGCCGACCAGCTCGCCCTTTCCGGAGATGGCGCAGTCGATCCAGAACACAATGGCGCAGGGGGGCATCAAGATTAAGCTGATCAGCGGCGAGCAGAAGCAGGTGATCACCAAGTACCGCGCGCGCGCGCATCAGATGGTGATCCTCTACTGGTCGCCGGACTATCAGGATCCGCACGCGAATGCGTCGACCTTCGCGCGCAATCCCGACAAGCCGGGCTCGGAGAAGGCCTCGACGATCGCCTCGCGCAATTCCTGGTTCTCGGACGGCATCGCCGAGATCACCGCCGAGACCGAGGCGGCGGCACGCGAGCGCGATCCCGCCAAGCGCAATGCCATGTACATCGACCTGCAGAAGAAGCTGCAGAAGGATTCGCCGATCATCAACATGTTCCAGGCAATCTCGCAGACCGTGCAGCGCAAGAGCGTCAAGGGCTTCATCGCCGGCCCGAATCCGGACACGGTGTTCTTCCGTCTGGTCAGCAAGTGACGAGGTGAGAGCTGTCGGGTCGCGCTGAACCACCCTCACACCTCACCCTCCCATCGCCTGACGGCGATGGGCCCCTCCCTCTCCCCTCTCCCGCCTCGGGAGAGCGGAGAGGGGTAATTTTTCAGACCTCGCGCTATCTGCCGATCCTTCTTCTCGCGGGTGTGGTCGCGGCGCTCTGGTTGGTGCCCGGCGGCGATCCCGGAACGAAGACGCTGATCGACGCGGCGCTGCTGGTGGGGTTCGCGATCGGCTGCTGGGCCTTCGGATGGCTGGCGGAGCCCGCGACCACGCTGGCGTTCTTCCTGTTGGTCATCTTGTTCCACGTGGCGAAGCCGGAGGTGGTGTTCTCCGGCTTTGCATCGAGCGCCTGGTGGCTGGTGCTGGGCGGCTCCATAACCGCGATCGCGGTGCAGACCACCGGGCTCGGCGGCCGCCTCTCGGGGCTGCTGCTCAGGCGTGCCGCGGGCTCCTATGCCCGGGCCGTCAGCGCCGTGGCGCTGGCGGCGGTCGGGCTCGCGTTCCTGATGCCCGCCACCAACGGCCGCATCATGCTGCTGATGCCGATCGTGCTCGCCTTTGCCGAGCGGCTGGGCCTCAAGCCGGGCCGGCCTGGCCATACCGGCCTGGTCCTGACGGTCGCCGCCGCGAGCTATATGGTGCCCACCACGATCCTGCCTGCCAATGTGCCCAACAGCATCCTGCTGGGCGCCGCGGATTCGCTCTATGGCGTCAAGCTCGCCTACGGCCCTTATCTGCTCCTGCACTTCCCGATCCTGGGCGCGCTCAAGACGGTGGCGCTCGTCTGGCTGGTATGCCGGCTGTTCCCCGAGCGCGAAGGGCTCCGCCCCGCTCCCGCCGAAGATATCGGACCGATCTCGCCGGAAGAGCGGCGGCTCTGCTTACTGCTGATCCTGTCGCTGCTGCTGTTCGCCACGGACTTCGTCCATGGCATATCCCCGGCCTGGGTCTCGCTCGGCACGGGCTTGCTGTGCTTCCTGCCGCCGCTCAGCCTGGTGACGCCGGCGGACTTCTCCGCGCGCATCAACGTGCCGATGCTGATCTACATCGCGGGGATACTCGGGCTCGGCGCGGTGGTCGCGGACAGCGGATTGAGCGCGGCGGTGAGCACGCGGCTGCTGACTTGGGCGAGCCTGACGCCGGGACACGATCTGAGCAATGTCGCAGCCCTGAGCGCGATCGGCGCCGGGCTGGCGGCGCTCACCACCGCCACCGGCGTCCCCGCGGTATTGACGCCGCTTGCCCAGGAATTCGCCAATGCCACCGGCCTTCCGCTGATCACCGTGCTGATGCTGCAGGTGGTGGTGTTCTCGACGGTGTTCCTGCCCTTCGAATCTCCGCCGATCATGGTGGCGCTGCACCTCGGCGGCATCGGGGTGCGCGCCGCGACCAAGCTCTGCCTGAGTCTCGCGGCGGTGACGCTCCTGGTGCTGTTGCCGCTCGATTATCTCTGGTGGCGTCTGCTGGGCTATCTGACTTGAGTGCCGCCGGCGCAGCGCGGTTGAACGTCGCAGAGGAGGACTCCACTCGTTTAGGCTCGGTACTCCCCGCCAGTTCGCGATATAGTGGAACCCTGGCGTGTGCAGGTGAGCCGGTGGCTAAGATCGCGGCGGTGGCCAACCTGAAGGGCGGCACGGGGAAGAGCACGATCGCCGTCAACTTGGCCTGCCAATTGGCCGCCGGAGGCGTTACGGTTGCCCTGGTCGATGCCGACGAGCAAGGCACTGCGAGCTATTGGGTCGGGCGCGGCCAGTACCCGATCGCGCTCAAGACCGCCGCGGTCGGCAGCGACATCAACGGTTGGGCCGGCGAGATCGCGGCGCTCGAAGCCGATCTCGTGGTGATCGATGCGCCGCCGCAGATCGGCGATGCCACGCGCGCCATCGTCGACGTGGCGGACGTGATCTTGGTTCCGGCGCTCGCTTCCACCGCCGACATCATGGCGACCGGGAAGGCGCTTGCCTTGATCCGCCGGGCTCGCGAGCAGCGCCCCGACAAGGGCCCGAAGGCCCTGCTGGTGCCGAGCCGCGTCGATCGCCGGACCGCCGCCGGCAAGGAGATCGAGGCCGTGCTGCTGGAGTTCGGCGAGCCCGTGGCGCCCATGGTGCGACAGAGGACCGCCTTCGTCGATTGCTTCACCGCGGGACAATGGATCGGCGCCTATGCCCGCAACAGCGACGCCCACGTCGATATTCAGACACTCGCAGCCGTCGTACGGAGGATGCTTGGTCATGCCAAAACGTCGTAGCCTGGCCGGAACCGGCCGAGAGGCGAGCGGAGATGCCAGCGGAACGCGGCCGGACACGGCATCCGCCCCGATCGCGCCGGCCGAGCCCTCGGCGAAGCAACCGCGTGCGGCGCCCAAAGCCAAGGGAGCGGCGGTACGGAAACCGGCGCCCTCCGCTCGACCGCACATCGAGCCGACCCCAGAGCGCCCAAGCGACGCTGTGGCGAGTCGCGCGACCGCTTACGAAGCGATGATGGGATTCGCGAGCGCGACCCTGCGGCAGAATCTGGAGACCGGCGCCAAGCTGGCGCGCTGCAAATCTCCCCTGGAGGCTCTCGCCGCGCAGACGGCGCACGCTGCCGCGACCACGCAGAATTTGATCGGTGTCTCGCTCAAGCTCATGCAGCTGGGATTCTCGACCGGCTGGTGGGCGTCGGGCCGGAGGCTCGAGCGGCGCGCCTAGTTTCAGTGATCGAGCATCCGATGCAGGATCTTAATACTGCAGCCGCGGGTCCACCCGGTTGAGCAGCGGCTTGCCTTTGATGAACCTCGCCATGTTCCGGAACACGAGATCAAGCGTGCGTAGCGTGTATTGCTCCCTGTCGTCGGAGGAGCAGTGCGGGGTGATGATGAGATTGGGCAGCTTCCAGAGCGGCGAGGAGCTCGGCAGCGGCTCCGGATCGAACACATCCAGGATGGCGCTGAGCGTGCCGGCTTTGAGCTTCTTCGCGAGCGCCTCGTAGTCGACGAGATTGGCGCGGCTGTAGTTGATGAGGCCAGCGCCGGGCTTCATCAGATCGAGCTCGCGCGCCCCGATCATATGGCGGGTTTCCGCGGTGAGCGGCGCGGTCACCAGCACGAAATCGGCGCGCGGCAGCAGCTTGTGCAGCGCCTGCGGCCGATGCATCTCGTCGACATAGCGATGGCACCGCGCCGTCCGCCGGATGCCGAGGACGCGGAGGCCGAACCGCTTCGCCCAGCGCGCGGCGCCGCCGCCGACATGGCCCACGCCAAGGATCAGCAGCGTCTTGGTCGCGATCGAGGTGTTGAACGGCTGCTCCCACTTGGCCTTCCGCTGGTTCGTCACCGACAGCGGCAGGTTGTTGTTGAGCATGAGGATCGCCATCGCCGTGTACTCGTCCGCCTTCGGCCCATGGACGCCCCGGCTGTTGGTCAGCACCGCGCCGCGCGGCAACCAATCGAGCGGCATGAGATGGCTGACGCCCGCGCCGTGCGCGTGAACCCAGCGCAGCCGCGGCGCGCGCTCCGCCAGATCGTTGCGGTCGAACTGCCAGCCGAAGAGGGCATCGGCCGTCGCGATCTCCCGCTCCAAAATGTCCCCGTCATAGCCGATCGTGATCTCGAGCTTGCCCTTGAGCCCGGGATGCCGGCGCAGCGCTTCCGCTACCCGCTCCGGCGACGCCTCGAACACCGGCCCCAGCGCGCCCGTGTTCTCTATATGCAGGTGAGTTTTCGATGCCGCTGCTCTTGTCCTTCGGGCGCCGCTACGCTTGCCCCGAGCATTCCTCGCCGCGCCCACAACTACCGCTCCCCCGCGCCCCACATCGACCTCCTCAACGACGGTAATCCAGCGCGCATCGTGTGGCTCGACCAGAGCAATGACAAGAGTGAAGCGCGATGGGAATTGATGAACCGCCGCTGCACCTGATGTAGTCTCGAAGCCGATGAGCGCGGTCGGAGGAGGAGCCATGTCCGAGCGTCCCGTCACCGAAGCCGACGCGGCGGCCTTTGATCGCGATGGCGCGATTTGCCTGCGAGGGGCCTTCGACCCAGGCTGGCTCGATCGCATCGCTGCAGGCATCGAGAGGGAGCTCGCCGCCCCCGGGGACGGCCTCGTCGAGCAACAAGCTACGGGATTGCCGGGTCGCTTCGTCACCGATTACTGCCCGGCGCAGCGCATCCCCGAGTTCCAGGATTTCATCGTCGAGTCCGGCGCGGCGGAGATCGCCGCGCGAGCGATGCGGTCCGCGACCGCGCGTTTCCTGATGGACGTGCTCTGGATCAAGCAACCCGGCACCGCGAAGCCGACGGCCTGGCACCATGATCAGCCATACTTCTGCATCGATGGCCGGCAGATGTGCTCCATCTGGCTTCCCGTGGACCCGGTGCCGCGCCCCGTCGCGCTCAGATTCCTGCGCGGCTCGCATCGCTGGGGACGCTGGTTCCGGCCGCGCCTGACCAGCGGCCAAGAACTCTATACATTCGGCGCCGACGAGAAACCCTGGGAGCCGCTTCCCGATTTCGACGCCGAGCTCGACAAATACGAGGTTCTGCAGTGGGAGCTCGAGCCCGGCGACTGCCTCGTCTTCCATGCCCTCACCGTCCACGGCGCCGCCGGAAACCCGCAGCCGGCGCGGCACCGGCGGGTGCTGACCACGGTATGGTTCGGCGACGACGCGACCTATGGGGTCCGTCCCTCGCCGCCGCGCCCCAACTTCGAAGGACACGGGCTCAAGCCAGGCGATCCCATGCGCTCGCCCTGTTTTCCGCAGCTCTGGCCGCGATCCGCAGCCGGGTCTGCCCGCCCGCGCTTCTCCGCGGACACCGCGTTGCGGATCACCGTTTGAGCGCGACGCTCGTTTTAACAACCGGACATGGGAGGGTTTGCGATGCGCCAAGCCGTCAAGACGCACTTGCCGTCGGAGAACGTGCCGATCGAGTGGGCAACCACCGCGGACGGGATTCTCTATACCGCGCAGATCCCGATCCGCGAGGACGGCACGATCGAGACCGGCGACATCACCAAGCAGGCGACGCTGACGCTCGACAATCTCAAGCGCACGGTCGAGGCGGCGGGCGGCAGCATGGATGACGTGACGCAGGTGCTGGTCTACCTGACCTCGCCCGATGTCTTTGCCGGCATGAACGCCGTCTATCAGACGTACTTCCGCAAGCCTTATCCCAACCGCGCAACGATCGTGGCCGGCCTGATGGTCAAAGGCGCGCAGATCGAGATCGTGGCCTACGCCCACATCGGCAAGGGCAAGCGTTGATGGCCGAGCGGGTCTAGCGCGCCGCAGCCCGTGCGCAGCATCGTCCTCGGAGCCGGCATCGCCGGCGTCACCGCCGCCTATGAGCTCGCCCGGCGCGGCCATGAGGTGACGGTCATCGACCGGCAGCCCGGCCCGGCCCTGGAGACAAGCTTCGCCAATGGCGGCCTCGTGGTGCCGAGCCAGTCCGATCCATGGGCCTCGCCCGACGCGCCCATGAAGCTGCTGAAGTGGTTGGGGCGGGAAGACGCGCCGCTTTTGCTGCGCCTCTCGGCGGTGCCGGGCATGTTGCGGTGGGGCTTGGCGTTCCTGGCGAATTGCCGGCGCGAGCGCTGGCACCGCAACACCGCCGCGGTGTTCCGCCTCGCGATCTACAGCCGCGACGCCTACGATGCGCTGGCAGCGGAGACCGGCATCGAGCACGGGCGCTGCGACAAGGGCACGCTCCGACTCTACAGCGACGAGGCCGCGCTCAGCGCGAGCCTGGCCGAGTTCGAGCCCTATCGGGAGCTCGGCCTGGCCTACGAGCTCTTGACCAGAGAGCAATGCGTGGCGCTGGAACCGAGCCTGGTGGGCGCTGCAAATCGGTTCCTCGGCGGCCTGCACGTTGCCGCGGACCGGAGCGGCGACTGCCACGAATTCGCCAAGGGCCTCGCCGAGCATGCGCGCAAGCTCGGCGTGGATTTCCGGTTCAACACCGCCATCCAAGGGATCGAGACCAACTCGGGCGCGGCGACTGCCGTGCTCACCGACAAGGGGCGCATCCTCGGGGATCGCTTCCTGCTGGCGCTGGGTCCGCATTCCGGAGTGATGGCGCGGTCCCTCGGCTGGCGGCTGCCGGTCAACCCGGTCAAGGGCTATTCCGCTACCATCGACATCGACGGCTGGAACAACCCGCCGCGCGTTCCGCTGGTGATCACCTATCGCAAGATGGCGATCGCCAATCTCGGCCGGCACCTGCGGCTCGCCGGCAGCGCGGAGTTCGCGGGCTTCGATCTCAGCTTGAATGCGCGCCGCGGCCAAATGCTGCTCGATGCGCTCGAGGAGCACTATCCGGATTACCCTCGAACGAGCCCGCCCCAGCATTGGGCGGGACTGCGGCCCGTCGTGCCGGACGGCCGGCCCGTGCTCGGCGCCACGCCGGTGCGCAATCTTTTCGTCGACACCGGGCACGGTCAGCTCGGCTGGACGCTTTCCTTCGGCTCGGCAAGGGCGGTCGCGGCGGTGATGGACGGCAAGCCGCCCGAAATCGACCTGCGGGATTTCGCCTTCGACCGGTTCTGAAGAAGGTAACGTCTTAGCGCAGAGGCCGCTGGGGGCGCGCGGGGGTCGCAGAGGACTCTCGGCGGCATGGAATTGGCTTTCCACCGACATAGAATTGGCTTTCCACCGGCATCGCGCTCGCTGATTTCGTTCGATAAATCGGCTCTGTTTTCCCAATGTCGCGATTCTCGCGGGATCGGCCCCGGGCGGTTGGAGGCACGGTGCTGCCGAGCTCCGCGGGCGGATGCCGCAGCGGGCTCCGCCGCATCGCCGCCTTGCCCCTGGGCGTCCTGGGCCCGGCGCTCTCCTGCGCATTCAACCGACTCGCCGCAATCTGCGCCGCGCTCGCCATCTCTTGCTCCTCTGCCGATCGGGGGCTCGGCACAAGCAACTCCCGCCGATCGACAGCTGACCACGGGATTGTTCAGGCGCGCTGAACTAAAGCGGTGCCCGTCCTTCGACACGGCACCCCTTCGGGCCGCGCGCTAGCCCAGAGCGTTGCTATTCCTCGATGGGGAAGCGGTCGCCGTAGGGCGGGAACTCGCCGTGGGCGCGATAGGCTTCGTGATAGCGCGCGAGCTTGGCCTCGTCGACGGTGACACCGAGACCGGGAGCGTCGATCCGTCCCCAGCGCGGGCCGTCGGTCACGGGCACGCGCTCCACGAGAATGTCGTCTTCCATCATCTGCGCGGTCTGCTGATGGCCGAGGGTGGCGTTCGGCGCCGCCAGCATCAGGTGCTGACCCGCGGCCGCCGCAAGACCGAGCTCGCCGTGGGTGTGCTTGCACACCTGCAGGCCCTCGAGGTGCGCGGTCCAGCAGAGCGCCTGAAAACGGCCGATGGAGCCGACCCAGTAAGGGCTGAAGCAGAGATAATCGCAGCAGCGGCTCTTGATCACCCGGTAGGCGTCCGCGGCGCGCCAGAGGCCCTCGTTGGCGCAGAGCGGCACCGAGACGCGGCGCTGGAGCTCGAGCATATTTTCGACCGGATCGATATCGACGGGCGCCTCGACGAAATCGAGGTCGAACCGCTCGTGCCAATCTCCGAGAATCCCTGCGGCTTCCGGCACGGACCACGCCATATTGGCGTCGATCCGGATCTTGCGCGACGGCCCGATGGCGCGCCTCAGAGCCTCCAGCATCGCCGTCTCGGCCGCGGTATCGACCCCGACCTTGAGATAAAAGACCGTGTAGCCGCGGCTGACACCGGCCTTCGCCTGCACCTCGATCTCCGCGGCATCGCCCCAGTGGAGATAGTAGAAATAGTCGACCTCCTCGCGGAGCGCGCCGCCGAGCAAGCGGTAGAGCGGCTCGCCCGCCTGCTTGCCGCAGAGGTCCCACATGGCCATGTCGATCCCGGCGTAGGCGAAGTTGCCGGTCATGGCCTGGAAGTTCCAGAGCCCCGCCACGTAGAGGTCGCGCTGGATCGCCTCGCGGTCCCAGGGATCGCGCCCCAGGACCACCGGCGCCATCGCCTTGACCGCGCTCTCGATGCCCGCGGCGTCCGCCGCCCGCGTGGTCTCGCCCCAGCCGATAAGGCCGTTGTCGGCCGTGAGCTTGACGATCACGTCGGTGACGCCGCTGCGGACGATCACCGAGCTCTTCTCCACATGCCGGTAGGGAACGCGGACCGGAAACTCTTCGAATTTGACGATCTTCATGTCGGCACCTGGTTCATCGCGCGCGCGCCAGCCTGGCCTCGAGCCGGCGCGCCAGGATCGAGAGTGGATAGCTCATGATGAAGTAGAGGATCGCGGCCAGCACGAAGAGATGCATGGGGCGGAAGCTCGAGGAGGCGATGTCCTTGGCCCGGAGCATCAGCTCGGGTGCCGCGATGATCGCACAGACCGCCGTGTCCTTCAGGAGCCCGATCGCGTAATTCGCCACCGGCGGCAGCACGATGCGCCCCGCCTGCGGCAGGATGATCCAGCGCATCGCGGTAGCGGGCGTCATGCCGAGCGAGAGCGCGGCCTCCATCTGGCCGAGATGCAGCGCCTCGATGCCCGAGCGAAACACCTCGCCGAGCACCGCGCCGCCCTGGAGCCCGAGACCGAGCACGGCCGCTTGATAGGAGGTGAACTTCAGCCATTCGATGCCGAGTCCGCCCAGACCGAAATAGATCAGGAACAGGATGACCAGCGCCGGCAACCCGCGCAGCACCTCGACATAGACCACCGCCACGCCGTGCAGGAGCGGCGAGCGCGACACCCGCATCAGCGCGACCACGAGGCCGATGACCGAGGCCAGCATGAAGGAAAGCGCCATGAGCTGCAGCGTGCCGATGCAGGCGACCAGCAGCTCCGGGACCCAGTCGCCGAAATGCTGCCGGTAGACGTCGAGGAACTCGATCATCGGACGCAGAGCCCTATTGCCATGCGCGACGGGCCCGCTCGAGGTAGGCGACGAAGCGGCCCAGCGGAATGCTCATGGAGAGATAGATGACGGCGACGATCAGATAGATGTCCATGCTGAGCAGCGTCTCCGTCACCAGCTGCCGCGCGAAGAACATGATCTCGGGTGCCGCCACCACAGAGGCCAGCGACGTGTCCTTGAGCAGGCTCACCGCGTAATTGCAGAGCGGCGGCAGCATCATCCGGGTCGCCTGCGGCAGGATGATGAAGCGCATGGCGTCGACCGGCGTCATGCCGAGCGAGAGCGCGGCCTCGACCTGGCCCTCGTGGATGGCGAGGATCCCCGCGCGATAGATCTCGGCGACATAAGCGGCGCCGTTCATGCCGAGGCCGATGATCGCGGCGGGCACCGGCGGAATATCGATGCCGAGATCGGAAAGCCCGAAATAGATGATGAAGAGCTGGGTGAGCGCCGGCGTGCCCCGCATGACCTCGATGTAGACATTGGCGACGGCGCGCAGCGGCGCCAGCTTTGCCAGCTTCAAGAGCG
>DATMMM010000008.1:0-2104 GCA_035569735.1 Allostellaceae bacterium
CGATCCGCGAAGGGCGCGGAGACGGTCGGTTTCATCAGCTCGGCGAGGCCCGCCCGGTCGAGCGCGCCCTGGGCCAGGCGTGGCCGGTCGATGCGGCCATTAAAGTGACAGGCGAAGCCGAGCCCGCCCCAAGCCGAAGCACCATTCGCGGCGCCCTGGCTCCAAGCGGCCATGGTGAGCGGCTGCGAGGCGTCCGCCCGCCGGACGGCGACGGAGCCGGTCACGCTCGCCGGGCGCTCCGGATGGAAATCATGCGCGGTCACCGGCTCCTGCAAGAGTGTCAGGGTGCCGCGCTCCGCATCGAACGCCGCGGCGACGAGATACCAGCGGCGCCTGCTCAGGGGTATGCCGCTCGAAAGGCTGGCGACCCGCCCGGGTCCGGCGCCGATCCTCACCCCGAGCGTGCCCTGCGCGTCTATTTCCAGCCCGTAGCCACTTTGCGCTGCCTCGGACCAAGTCCCGATGATCGCCTGACGGCCCTTCGCCGGCGTGGTCGGCCAGACATAGGCGGCGATGGTGAAGCTCCCGGCGATCGCAAGTGCGGGATGCGCGGGCACGACGGCGAGCGAGCCGATCGGGATCGTCTGGCGCCGGCCCGACCGGTTGCCGTTGCAGGGCGCCGCGACCGGCTCCGGCGCAAAGGGCGTGGCGAGCGGCCCGGCATCTGGCTGCGTCAATCGGACGATCTCGGCGTCGTACCGGTCGCCCTCGAGGCAGCTCACCATGAAGCGCACCGTCTCGCCGGGGGCCACGCTCCAGCGGTCGCAATAGCCCATCACGCGTTTCATGCGCGCATCACTCGATCGGCAGCTCTTCGCCGGCGAGCTTCGCCCAGCGGAGCTTGAAGACGTGCCACTCGGCCTCCCTCAGGTCCGTGAAGACGGCGTTGGTCGGCTTGGGCGCGCGGCCGCCGCCGGGCTCCAGCAAGGCGAGCGTCCATCGCTCGCCCGCGCGGTCCACCAGCAGGACGTGAAAGGGATCGGGCCCCGGCTGCCGCATGATGTGGAGGAGATATTGCAGGTCCGGGCTGTGCTCGCCGAACGGGTTGGCCTTGAACTCGTGGGCGAGATCCAGACGCGATTTATCGAACTTGTACACGGCTCAGCCCCCGGGCGCCCCGATCACTGCGACGTCAGCCGCTGCCATATTCCCTCGACGCGCCGGCGGATCACGAGAGCCTCCTCCCAGCGATCGGAGAGCTCGTAGCCGTCGGGTCCGGTGATGGCGTATTCGGGCGGCCCGAGCTCGCAGAGGAAGCGCAGCGTGTCGGTCGGCTTCGCGCGCGCGAGCCAGAGCCGGAAGCCTTCCTCCCACCAGCCCGCGAAAAGATCGAACCACTTCTGGTGCTGCGGAAAGGAGATCTGAACCTGGATCTGCTCGCGGCTGGAGACGCGGCCTTGAAAGGAGTCGGACCGCTCGAGCACGCGGCGAATGAGCGCGTGGTTCTCCGGCGAAATCGGGTACCAGAACTCGCGATCGAGCAGGAAATGCGAGAGGTCCGCGCACAGGCGCAATTCCGGGATCGCGTCGAGCAACAGGAGAGTGGTGAAGAGGTCGTTGGTGATGCAGTTGCGGTGCGTCTCGAATTGGAGCTCGACGGCTTCCTCCTCCGCCATCGCGATCCATTCACGGATCACGGGGATCATGCCCTCGACCGAGAGCGGCATGACCTGCCCGATCACGTTGACGAAGCAGGCGTTGAAGTCCTTCGCCATGTGGAGGACCGGGCGCAAGGCCTCGATCGTGCGCGGGAAGGCGTTGATCAGGCAGCCGAGCCCATGCCGGTCGAAGAGCGGCTTGTTCTTGCGCGCGGTCGCGACGTCGGTGGTGGCGAGATCGATCGCCATGCCGTGGTAGCCGGCCGCCGCCACCATCTCGAAGGATTCCTCGTGGCTGCGCTCCCGTCCGTCGGGACGGCGCAGCTCCATGGCCCAGAGCGACTGGTAGACCTCCAGCTTAGGCATGCGCCGCCGGCGCTGCCGAGCCCGCGGGAGAGGAATCCGCCACCCAGGTCACGTCCTCGGGATAATCCGCCTCGCTGCGGCCCCCCGAGAGCGCGCGGAGCGACGCCCACATGAACCCGAAATAGGTCATGCTGGGCGGT
>DATMMM010000009.1:0-3107 GCA_035569735.1 Allostellaceae bacterium
TGCGGGCAGCGCGGATGGAAGTGGCAGCCGGAGGGCGGCGCCAGCGCGGAGGCGATTTCGCCCTCGAGCTTCGCCATCACGACCTTGCCCTTGGGGTCGGGCACCGGCGAGGCGTTGCGCAACACGCGCGTATAGGGATGCAGCGGATCGTCGAAGATCGCGGGCACCGGGCCTTTCTCGACGATCCGGCCCAGATACATGACGGCGACGCTGCGGCAGAAATGACGGACCACGCCCAGATCGTGGGAGATGAAGATGAAGCTCAGCTTGCGCCGCTCCTGCAGCCCGCGCAGCAGCACCAGGATCTGCGCCTGGATCGAGACATCGAGCGCCGAAACCGGCTCGTCCGCGATGATCAGCTCCGGCTGCAGCACGAGCGCGCGGGCGATGCCGATGCGCTGGCGCTGGCCGCCGCTGAACTCATGCGGATATTTGTCGGCGGCATCGCTGGGCATGCCGACCTCAGCAAGCACGGCGCGCACGGCCGCCGCGATCTCGCTCCTGGTGCCGCGGCGATGCACGGTCATCGGCTCCGCCAGGGTCTGGCCGATGGTGCGGCGCGGGTTGAGCGAGGAATAGGGATCCTGGAACACGATCTGCATCTCGCGGCGCAGGCGCCGGAGCAGCGTGGCGCTCGCCGCCAGCACGTCCTCGCCCTTGAAGCGCACGCGTCCGGCATCGGGCTCGGTCAAACGCAGGATCGAGCGGCCCGCGGTCGACTTGCCGCAGCCGGATTCCCCAACCAGCCCGAAGGCCTCGCCCGCCTCGACCGAGAACGAGACGTCGCTGAGCGCCTGCACGGTGCCGGAGGCGCCGCCGAGGAAGCCGCGCCGAACCTGGAAGGATTTGCTGAGGTTCTCGACCTCCAGAAGCGCCTGGGTCATGCCGCCTCCGCGCCGGAGCCCTCGCCCGCGCGCACCCAGCAGCGGGCCTCGTGGCCGCGCAAGCCCGGCACCGGCACCAGCGGCGGGACCTCGAGGGAGCAGCGCGCGATCCGGAGCGGGCAGCGATCGGCATAGCGGCAGCCCGCGGGCATCGCGGTGATCGGCGGCACCTGGCCGGGGATCGGCTTCAGATCGATCGCGTCGCGGTCGACGCGCGGGATCGAGCGCAACAGCGCCTCGGTATAGGGATGCGTCGGATGGGCGAACAGCTCCTCCACGCCCGCGAGCTCCACGATGTCGCCCGCGTACATGACGGCGACGCGGTCGGCGATCGAGGCGACCACGCCGAGATTATGGGTGATGAAGATCATGGCCATGCCCTCGCTCGCCTTGAGCTCCGCCAGCAAGGCGAGGACCTGGGCCTGGATGGTGACGTCGAGCGCCGTAGTGGGCTCATCCGCCAGCAGGACTTCGGGCCCGCAAGCGAGCGCCACCGCGATCATCACGCGCTGGCGCATCCCGCCGCTGAACTGGTGCGGGTAGTCGCCGAAGCGGCGCGCGGCCGAGGGGATCTTCACGTGCTCCAGGAGCTCGAGCGCTCGGGCGCGCGCGGCGGCGGCCGAGAGGTCCGTGTGGTAGCGCAACGCTTCGGCGACCTGGAAGCCCACGGTGAGCACCGGGTTGAGCGAGGTCATCGGCTCCTGGAAGATCATGGAGATCCGGTTGCCCCGGATCTTTTCCATTTGGCGCTCGCCGAGGCTCAGGAGGTCGCGGCCGTCCAGCAGCACGCGGCCCGAGGTCACGCGGCCGTTCGCCTTGGGCACCAGCCCGATGATCGAGAGCGCGGTGATACTCTTGCCGCAACCGGATTCGCCGACCAGCGCCAGCGTCTCGTTGCGGCCGAGTGTGAACCCGACGCCGCGCACCGCCGGATACCAGGCGCCGCCGATGCGGAACTCGGTGGTGAGGTTCTCGACCACCAGCGCGGGCTCGGCGGTCCGCTCACTCATGGCGCAGCCTCGGATCGGTGGCGTCGCGCAAGCCGTCGCCGAGCATGTTGAGGCCCAGCATGATCACCAGGATCGCCAGACTCGGGAAAATTGCCAGCCACGGCGCATCCAGGATGTTCTCGAAACCCTCGCGGATCATGCCGCCCCAGGTCGCCGTCGGCGGCCGCACGCCCAAGCCGATGAAGCTCAGCGACGCCTCGGTCCGGATCGCGGTCGCGAGCCAGAGCGAGGCCATCACCAGGATCTCGTCGATGATGTTGGGCAGGATGTGCACGGCCATAATGCGCAGGTTCGAGAATCCGAGCGCACGCCCGGCTTCGATGAAATCGCGCTCCTTGATCGCGAGCGTGGGCGCGCGCGCGATGCGCGCGAAGGGCGCGATCGCCGTCAGCGTGATCGCCAGGATGAGGTTGCCGACCGTCGGCCCCAGCATCGCCACCACCAGCAATCCCATCACCAGCGTCGGAAAGCTCAGCAGCACGTCCATCGCGGCCATGACGATGCGGTCGAAGGCGCCGCCGATATAGCCCGCGAGCATGCCCAAGACGCCGCCGATCAGGATCGCCAGCAGCACCGCCGAGGTCCCCACCAGCAGGGAAACCCGGCCGCCCCAAAGGATGCGCGAAAGGATATCGCGGCCGAAGCTGTCGTTGCCGAGCGGGAACTCCGCCGAGGGCGCCGCCAAGCGCTGCAGCACGTCCTGCTCGAGGGGATCGTGCGGCGAGAGCCAGGGCGCCAAGAGCGCGCTCAGCGCCACCAGGATCACCAGCGCCGCGCCGAGCGAGGCCATCTTGTGGCGGAGGATCGCGTGGGCGAGCCGCGCCCATGCGCCGCGCCCGGGCAGTGTCGCGACCGCGCTCATTGCCGCTTCACCCGGGGATCGATCAGCCCATAAGTCAAGTCGGTGAGCAGGTTCGCGATCACGATGAAGAAGGCGTAGATCACCATCATGCCCTCGAGCAGCGTGTAGTCGCGCTGATTGAGCGCATTGATGATGAGCTTGCCGAGCCCCGGCCGGTTGAACACGATCTCGGTCAGCACGGAATTGCCGATCAGCACGCCGAGGTAGAGGCCGACAACGGTCACCACGGGGATGAGCGCGTTGCGGAGCGCGTGGCGCCAGATCACCATGCGCGCCGGCACGCCCTTGGCGCGCGCGGTGCGGATGTAATCCTCGCCCAGGACGCCCAGCATGCTCGAGCGCGCGACCCGC
>DATMMM010000010.1:0-2076 GCA_035569735.1 Allostellaceae bacterium
GCATGGAAGTCCTCGGGCCCGTCCTCGATGCTGCCGGCGTCATGCTCGCTCACCCCATTGTCGTCGTCCAGGTACGCGACCACGGCGGGCCAGTAGCGGCCGCCCCACAACTGCTGAATCTTGGGGAAATCTCGTCCGCCGGCGCTGCGGCGGCCCTCCATGAGCCGCAGGGTGGCGCGGAAGCGGTCCCAGCCGAGCCTCGGATTGATACGCTGGCGCAGCTCGCGATCGTCAACAAAGAGTGAGACAAACCGTGCGCCGGCGATATTGGGCTCGGAAGGCACGTCGCCGCCAGGCGGGAGGTGGAAGCGCTGGGTCACGATGGCGCCCGCTCCTTGAGCTTCGCGATGCCGGCCTCGATCGCGGCCGCGACCTCGGCCCGATCGAGCACCCCATCGAGCTCTCGCAGCAGCGCCCGCGCCTCCGCGAGGCGCTGCTGACGCCATTCCTGGTTGGCGTATTTCGCGCGCGCGACGGCGCGCACGACGCGCGGGCAGAGCGAGGTCGCGGCCATGACGGCCTCGGTGAAGGCGGCGTCGCGGGCGGTCATAGGATCATCCGCATGTCGAACGAGACGAGGTGGCGGTCGGCCTTGACCTCGTTGAGCTCGCGCAGGAAGTCCGCCTGGTCGCCGTCTTTGTGGGCCCCGATCAGCGGGATCCAGCAGATGACCTCGACGCCCTTGTCGCTCGTGCCGCGCCACATGCGGGCGTAGCAGCTACTGTCGCCCTGTCTGATGGTCTCAAAGACGCCGGTGGGCTCGATGGTGATTTTCATCGCCCGCCTCGATGGCGCGCAAGCTCGCGCCGGCCCGCGGGCGTGATGACGGCCCGCATGCGTTGCTTGCCCTCGATGCGGGCGAGGCGGCGGCCGACGAGCGAATTGACCGTCTTGTCCCCGTAGCCGTCCCAGCGGCCGCCACCCGTGTACCGGAGCGGCGCTCGCGCGATGCAGCTGAGCACCAGCCGCTGCGTTGGGGAGAGCGGCTTCGGATACGCCGCGGCGCGCGCGTTGATGGCGTCGCGCTGGGCCTGCGTGCGGCGGCGGAGCGCGGTCATGCGAGCGCCCTCCGGAGCGGCCTATGGCCGGCGGCGAACGCCTCCGGCGTGATGTCGATTTCCCAGATGAGCGCCATCTCCTGAGGATCCCATCGGATCATCTTGTCGGCGCACTCGAAACAGATGCCGGTGGGCGAGTGAACGTCGAAAAGCGCCCAATGGCCCATCGGCGGATGCGAGCTGAGGCCGCAGCCGCGGCAGAAGCGGAGCTCAGAGTGGGACATGGTCGCCCTCCGCGGCCCTGACGGCCTCGATCCAGTGATCGCGGATCAGGCCGTCCATCTTGTGATGATGCGCGATTGGAACCGATCGCGAGAACTTGCCGCAGCTGCAGGTCGCGACGCTGCGGCCCTTCAGTGAGGTCCGCGGATAGCTGCGCGTCATGCGAACGACGTGCGCCTGGCTCGCGACGCAGGCGCTGCAGAGCGTGCTCTCGATCCAGCTGCAGCCGCCGGGGCAAGCCCGATCATCAGTGCAGCCGCAAACGCGACAGGTGCGCGGCTTCGTCATCGTGCAGCTCCGATGGGTTTGACTAGGTGGCGTGACAATGCCGCGAGCTTGCTCGCCGCGTTATGGAGCAGCTCCAGCGAGCCGGCGGACGCCGCTGCCTCGAGCTCGTCGTAGGCGGCCTGCGCGGCGGCGAGCGTCTCGCCGATCGCGGCGCGCTCGAGCGCGGCGCCGGTCAGCTGCTGATAGCCCGCCGGCCGCTCGTCGACCGGCAGCGCGAGGGCGGCGTTGTGCCGGCTCATTGCGGCCGCTCCGCCGCGACCGGCGCGCCGGCGTGGCACTTGCGCTCCGCAATCCCCTCGGCATGGCCGAGGAAGTAGGACAGCCGGTCGAAACCCTCCGGGCAGTCCCAGGCGGGGCGGCCCATCAGCGCAGCGGTCCGCCCGTACTGGCGGCTGGCGTCGTCGATGGCGAGGCCGGCGGCCATCGCGCGGGCCATCGCGTGGGGGGCGCTCATGGTGTAGCCCCAGCGCCGGAAGGAATGGGCACCTCAATCGGCCGCGCCTCGGTT
>DATMMM010000011.1:0-7816 GCA_035569735.1 Allostellaceae bacterium
CGACCGTAGAGCTCGCCGTTGACGAAATTCGCGAGCCGGCCGAGGAACAGCCCGATCGGCACCGCGCAGACCAGAATGTCGCTGAGCCCGAGGAAATCGATCTTGCGCAAGCGCGTGAAGAGGAGCGTCGCAAGCACGACGCCGATGGCGCCGCCGTGGAAGGACATCCCGCCGGTCCAGATCTTCAGCGCATCGACGGGGTGCTGCAGATAGAAGGGCAGATTGTAGAACAGGACATAGCCGATCCGGCCGCCCAGCACGACGCCGAGCGTCACCCAGACCAGGAAATCGTCGAGGGCGGCGGGATCGATGACCTGCGGCGGCCGGCGCGCCATGCTCAGGCAGTAGCGCCAGCCGATCAGCAGCCCCGCGATGTAGGCGAGCGCGTACCAGCGGATCGCGAAGGGTCCGAACTCGATCAGGACCGGGTCGATGGCGGGATAGGGGATGACGAGCATCAGCGATAGGGATCCGCCGCGGCCAGATAAGTCTTCACGAAGTCGGCGATGCCGTCCTCGAGCGAGGTGGTCGGTCGCGTGTAGCCCGCGGTCCGGAGCTTGTCGAGGCGGGCTTCCGTGAAATACTGGTACTTCTCGATGATCGCGGGCGGCATGGCGACGAACTCGGTGAGCGGCTCGCGCCCCGCCGCCCGATAGAGCGTCGCCACCAGCTCGCTGAAGCTCCGGGCTTTGCCACTGCCGACGTTGAAGAGCCCGTTGACCTCGGGGTGGTCGTAGCACCAGAGCAGGACATCGACGCAGTCGCGCACATAGACGAAGTCGCGCTTCTGTCCGCCGTCCGGCACGTCGGCTCGGTAGGAACGGAAGAGCGGCGCCGGCGTGCCCGCCTTGGCCCGCGGAAAGAACTGCGCCGCCACGCTGCGCATGTTGCCCTTGTGGTACTCGTTGGGGCCATAGACGTTGAAGAATTTGCAGCCGATCCATTGCGCCGGCCGCGTGCCGCCGCGCTCGACCAGCCGCGCCACGCGCCGGTCGAACAGGTGCTTCGACCAGCCATAGGCATTGAGCGGGCGAAGCCTGGCGAGCGCCTCGGGCGAGCCGTCGTCGTCGAATCCGGCTTCCGCCGCGCCATAGGTCGCCGCCGAGGAAGCGTAGAACAGGCGCGCGCCGTGCCGGGCGCACCAATTCCAGATCGACAGCGACAGCGTGAAATTCGCGGCAATCACCGCGTCGAGGTCGCTCTCCATGGTGGAAGAGATCGCACCCAGGTGGAAGACCGCGTTGATGGCGCGCGCATGGGTGTCGAGAAAGTCCAGGAGCTGGTCCGGCGGCACGATGTGCGCGAGCTCGCGCTTGGCGAGGTTACGCCACTTCTCGCCGTCGCCAAGACGATCGCACACCGCGAGATCGTGCTCTCCGCGCTCCTCCAGCGCCGCCGCCAGGTTCGATCCGATGAAGCCGGCGCCGCCGGTGATGACGATCATGCTGCTTGCCCAAGAGTGAGCCCGGCGGAGTTATAGGGCCCGCCCGATCGCAATGCCAGATTTGCTCGGTGGAGCGCTCGCGCTGGCGGCCGGGCGACATCGGTATTATGTCTTGTTGGGAAAGCGATCACGGAGACGGCGCCATGCAGAACGATAACCGGATTTTCGAAGACCTCGCGCGCGTGGCCTCGGGCGCATTGAGCGCGCTCACGGGCGTGCGCGAGGAGGTCGAGGCCCGGCTGCGCGACCAGTTTCAGCACATTCTCGACCGCATGAATCTGGTCCGCCGGGAGGAGTTCGAGGCGGTGCAGGCGATGGCGGCCAAGGCCCGTGACGAGCAGGAGAAGCTCGCCGAGCGCTTGGCAGCTCTCGAGGCCCGGCTGGACGCCGAGCTTGTCGAGCCGCGCCAAAAATCGGGGCGGGCTCGTGCGGCCAGCCAGCCGAAGGAGGAAAGCGCGCCTGGGAGTTAAGTCCTTGGGCGAACCCTCATTTGTGCCTAAAGAGCGGGCACCCACTAAATCTTGCCTTGCATGGAGGTAAGCGCTTTGGCACGCTACAGCATATGGTGTGCTCGGGGGATTGAGCTACCAGATGCCGGCGGCCCGCCCGGGCCAGAGGAGGGTGCCATGACCGCGGTCTCCGTCGAAACCATGACGCCGGCGGCCAATCCCATCGATCTTGTCGAGGAAATCGTCCAAGCAAACGAGTGGGCGCATGACCGCGCCAACGATGCCGAGATGGTAGTGGAGGTCTCGGGCCGCTGGTGCGAGTACCGCATGTTCTTCCTCTGGCAGCAGGAGACCAGCGCGCTGCACTTTTCCTGCGGCTTCGACATGAAGGTACCGAAGGTGCGCCGCGCCGCGGTCTATGAGTTGCTGGCGGCGGTGAACGAGAAGCTCTGGATCGGACACTTCGACCTCGGGCTCGACGACCCAGCGCCCTGCTTCCGCCATGGCGTGTTGCTGCGCGGCGCGATGGGCGCCAGCGTCGAGCAGCTCGAGGATCTCGTCGACATCGCGCTGACCGAGTGCGAGCGGTTCTATCCCGCCTTCCAGCTCGTGGTGTGGGGCGGCAAGGGCGCTGAGGACGCGATCACCGCGGCAATGATCGATCCTCAAGGCGAGGCCTGATGAGCGCGGGCGGCAAGCCGCCCGCGACCACCCTGCTCCTCATCGGATGCGGCAAGATGGGGAGCGCGCTCCTGAAGGGCTGGCTGGAGCGCGGCGCGGCGCGGCATGTGGTGGTGGTCGAGCCGGGCCCGAGCGCCGACGCCTTCGCCGGCGATCGACTGGTCGAGCGCCACAAGCGGCCCGAGGAGATTCCGCTCGAATTCACGCCCGACGTCGTGGTCTTCGCGGTGAAGCCGCAGGGAATGGACGGCGCGGTCAGCCCCTACAAGCGCTTCGTCGGCCGGTCGTTCTTCCTGTCGATCGCCGCGGGCAAGACGCTGCGCTACTTCGCGCGGTTGCTCGACGAGGACGCGGCGGTGGTGCGCGCCATGCCGAACACGCCCGCCGCCGTCGGCCGCGGCATCACGGTGGCGACCGCCAACCCGCGGGTGACGCCGACCCAGCGCCGGCTCGCCGACATGCTGCTCTCGGCCGTGGGCGAAGTCGGCTGGGTGGACGACGAGGCGCTGATCGACGCGGTAACGGCGGTCTCCGGCAGCGGTCCCGCTTATGTCTTCCTACTGATCGAATGCATGGCAAAAGCCGGCGTGGCGGCGGGGCTGCCGCCCGATCTCGCCATGCGGCTCGCGCGCGCGACCGTGGCGGGCTCGGGGGAGCTCGCTCGGCTCTCGCATGAGCCCGCCTCCAAGCTGCGCGAAGCCGTGACCAGCCCCGGCGGCACCACCCGCGCCGCGCTTGACGTCTTGATGGCGACGGATGGGCTCGAGCCGCTTATGATCAAGGCGGTGGCCGCCGCAGCGCGGCGCTCTCGAGAACTGGCGGATTGATCCCATGAGCGAAGCGTTGAGCCCCGCGGCGGAGCGGGTGCAGGAGCTGTTGCGCGCGGCGGGCTCCGAGGCACGTGTCCGGCAGCTGCCGGTGACGGCGCGCACCGCCGCGGAGGCCGCCGCGGCCATCGGCTGCACCGTCGCGCAGATCGCGAAATCCCTGGTGTTCAGAACCAGGAGCGGCAAGCCCGTGCTGGTAATCGCCAGCGGCGTCAACCGCGTCGACGAGGCCAAGATCGCCGCCGCGCTCGGCGAGCCCATCGGCAAGGCCGATGCGAGCTTCGTGCGCGATACCACGGGCTATGCGATCGGCGGCGTGGCGCCGATCGGTCACGCGACGCCGCCGCGCATTTTCATCGACCGGGACCTCCGACAGCATGAGATCCTGTGGGTGGCCGCGGGCCACCCGCACGCGGTATTCCCGGTGACTCCGGCGGAGCTCGAGCGGCTCACCCACGGCACCGTGATTGAGGCCAAATAGCGGCTCAACCGCCGGGTGTTTGCCGCGAGAGCCTGACCCGCTAGACTTGATGCCTTGGAGGACGCGCCATGGCCAGACGCTCGAAAGCTCGACCCGCGAAGACCGCGACCACAGGTAGAAGCAGTGGCACGCAGCGCGACCGGATCCTCGATGCCGCCTTGGCGGTGGCGGAACGCGAGGGCTGGCGCAAGGCGTCGCTCGGCGCCATCGCCCAAGAGGCCGGCGTTCCGCTCCACGAGCTCTACGGCGAGTTCCGCTCCCGCGCGGCCATTTTGAGTGGCCTGATGGCGCGCACGGATGCCACCGTCCTGGCGGAGACGCCGGCGCCCGATCTGGACGAGAGCCCCCGCGATCGCCTGTTTGAGGTGCTGATGCGCCGCTTCGATGCGCTGAAGCCGCACCGCGCCGCGCTCAAGGCGATCGCGCGTGAGCTCGGCTGCGATCCGCCGGCCGCGCTCTGCAGTGCGCCTGCGTTCCTGCGCTCGATGAGCTGGATGCTCGAGGCCGCCGGCCTTTCGACCGCGGGGCTCCGCGGCCGCCTTCGGGTGCGCGCGCTCGCTGTCCTCTACCTCAGTGTCCTGCGCGTGTTCCTCCGCGACGACAGCGAGGACCTCTCGAAGACCATGGCGGCGCTTGATCGCCGCTTGCGCCAGGCCGAGCCCTGGCTCGGCCTCGGCGGCTTCCGCTGGGGCCCGCGGGAGCAGAAGCAGGGCGCCTGAGCGCTCCGCGCCCGGCGGATCCGGTTACACGCCCTCGAACTGGAGGATGTAGAGACCGGCATTGTTGTCGGTCAGGTACATCAGCCCCTGCGCGTCCACGAAGCAGTCGGCGGACTGGATGACTTTCGGCCGGTTGGGCCGCGGGTCAAACATGCGCTCGGGATCGGGCGGCACGAAGAAACCGGCTTCGCGCGGCTGGAAGGCATTCTCGATGTCGAAGACCCGCACGCCCGCATTGTGATATGTCGCGACGACGTAGCGCGAGCTCTGGAAGGCGCCCGGCCGGTTTTCCCAGAGATTGTGCGGCCCGAAATTGCCGCCTTTCTTGCAGTAGTCGGCCTCCGACGGCACCGGCATGGTGGCGAAGCTGACGGGGTTGCTCGGCTCGCGCACGTCGAAGAGCCAGACATGGCGCAGGCCCAGGCTGCAGTCGGCGAAATTGGCCTCGTCGGCGAGCACCAGGAGGTTGCGATCCGGGAGCGGTAACGGCGAATGCGTGCCGCCGCCGAAGGGTGGATCGAGGTTGCGGTGGGCGAGCAGCTTCGGCCGCGTGGGATCGCCGACGTCGAGAACGGTGAGCCCGCCGTCTCGCCAAGCGCCATAGGCGAGATTGCCAGCAACGAGCGCGTGATGCAGCGCATAGCGCTTGCCCTTTGGGAAGCTCGCCGTTTCGCCGCCGCCTGTCCACATGCCCGGCAGCCAGAATTTGCCGACCACATGCGGCCGGGTCGGCTCCGCCAGATCGACGATCGCCAGCACGTGGTCGGTGAACTCGGGAGTGTGGATGGAGGCGTAGGCATAGCGGCCGCCGACGTACCAGATGCGATGCGGCCCCACCCCCTCGGTCGACATGAAGCCGATCTCGCGCGGCGCCTCGGGACGCGCGATATCGAAGACGCGGATGCCGGATGTGAACTGCTGGCCCTTCAGGGCATCCGCCGAGGATCCCGTGAAATAGGCCTTGGGATCCACCTTCATCGTCCACACGCTCGGCCCGTTGACGGCGAGCAGCAGATCGTCATGCGTCTGGAGATGAATGGCGCGGGTGTTGGGCGGGCACGGGAGGAAGGCCACGTACCGCGGATGCTTGGGGTCGCGCACATCGATGACGCTGATGCCGTTCGAATAGCCGTGCCCGATATAGGCGTAGCCGCGGTGCACCATGACCTGGACGCCGTCGCCGTGCCCGCCCTGATCGGAGCGGCTGATGAATTTGATATTGCGAGACGCTACTGCGGTCATTGGCTCGCCTTCTCTTGTGGTGCTGGCCCTCACGCGCTCAGCGCGTCGGCGGAGCGATCGCGTCGAGCGCCAGGCCCCGGGTTTCCTTGCTGATCTGCGTCACCGCGACGGCGGCAATCGCGAGCAGAACGGCGATCCCGGTCATGACGTAGCCTAGCCCATAACCCTGCAGGACCGCGATGACGTAGAAGGACGCGGCGGCACCGAGCCGCCCGCCGCTCTGCGCGAGGCCGAAGCCGGAGGCGCGGGCGTTGGTGGGAAACACCTCCGAGGTGAAGATCTGCATCGAGTTGCCGGCGAGCTGGATGAAGAAATTCATCAGGAACCCGATCACCAGCACCATCGGGTCCGACGTCGAGTAGTAGAAGGCAAGGGCGAACAGCGTCGCGAGCACGAAGGCCGTGAAAGAGGTGCGGATGCGGCCGAAGCGCTCGAGCGCGTACATCATGAAAAGGCTACTGAGCGGAAAGGACAGCTGCATCCCGAACGTGAACGCGAGGGACTTGGTGATGGTGAAGCCGCGGTCGGCGAGGATGTTTGGAAGCCAGCCGCCGAGCCCCAGCGCCGCCGTGAAGAACGCGAAGAAGCAAATCATCGCCGCGACGATGCGTCCGCGATAGATCCGGAACACGACGCCCATCGGATCGCTGCGGATATCGGCGAGCTCGTCGGCGACGAGCGTTTCCTTGGGCCGGCCGAGGCCCATTCGATCGAGCAGCCTCAATGCGCTGTCGCCCTGGCCGTGGGTCACCAGCCAGCGCGGCGATTCCGGCAGCGCGAAGCTGAGCAGGAAAACGATGAGCCCGCCGATGCCGATCGCGATCCAGATGCCCCACCAGCCGAAGGAATCGCGAAAGCCCAGGGCGAAGGCGGTGCCGATCGGCCAAACGCAGGCACCGCCGATGAACTGCATGAAGGCGGTGACCCGGCCGCGGATGGCCTTGGGCGCGAATTCGGCGGCGTAGGAGAAGCAAAGCGGCTGGGCCGCGCCGAGCCCAATCCCCGCGACGAGACGGCCCGCGATGAGCCAGGCGAAATTCGGCGACAGCGCCGCGAGGATCGTGACCACGCTATAGAGCAGGATCGCGGCCTGGAGCACCCGCTTCCGGCCGAACCGGTCGGTGAACTCGCCCTGTCCGACGGTGCCGATGAAAATTCCGATGAGCTGCGCGGTGCCGATCGCGCCGACCTGCGCGGGCGCGGCGAAGCCGGAGCGAATCATGTCCGGTATCAGCGAGCCCAGGATGATGAAATCGATGACGTCGAAGAAATAGGCGAAGGTGATGAGCGCCAGGACCTTGCGATGGATCGGCCCCATCCTGGCATTATCGAGCGTGGAATCGACGAACGCGACGATCGACTGTGCCATCGGCGTTCCCTCCCATATTCCCGCCGTCTGCGCGGCGCGTTTGGTACGACTTTAATCGATCCCGATTTTCGTGCCCATCGAAATCAAGCCGCTCGAGCAGCGGATGTCAGGGGAGGAACGACAGCAGCTCCGGCGAATAGAGCCGATGCACCTCCGCACGCAGCGGCTGCACGGCCGCCACGAACGCCGCGCGCTCGGCGGCATCAAGCTCCAGCACCTCGCATCCCTCGCGCTGGATCTCCGATAAGGCCTTCGTCTCCTCCTCGATCGCGAGGTCCCGCTGTAAGGCAACGGCCTGGTGCACCGCCGCGTCCACCGAGCGTCTGAGCTCTGTGGGCCAGCCAGCGTAGGACGGGCGGTGCAGGAAGATCGGCCGCGACAGGTAAAAATGGCTGGTGAGTGTGTGGAAGCGATGGAACTTGTGCACGCCGTAGGTCACGGTGTTGGCGAGCGGGTTTTCCTGCGCATCGATGGTGCCGGCACGGATCCGCTCGATGGCCTCGGTCAGATCCATGCGCATCGGCAGAGCGCCCAGGAGCTCGAAGGTCCGCACCTGAATGTCGCTCGGCAACACGCGGATCGTCATGCCCGCCAAATCAGCGGG
>DATMMM010000012.1:0-3031 GCA_035569735.1 Allostellaceae bacterium
ATCGCATGCACACGTTGCCCGACGAGGTTTCCGGCCCGATCGGAACCTCGACCCTGTTTGCCGCCTGGAACGCGGCGATCTATGTCGCGCAGATCGACGATCAGCGCCTCTCCGAGGTGATCGGCAGCGGCGCCTATATCGAGGCGACCAAGGACGTGCTGCAACAGCACGGCGGTTTGTGGTTCTGGGACGAATCCTATGTCATCTCGCGCAAGCGGGATGCGGTGTAACGGCGCGGCCGGGCATCCAACGGCATGAGAGGAGCTAAGAGGTGAGCAAGCGCGATTACGTCTTTGCCAGCGAATCCGTGTCGGAAGGGCATCCCGACAAAGTCTGCGACCGCATCTCGGATGCGGTGGTGGACACTTTCCTCGCCGCCGATCCGCTGGCGCGCGTCGGCTGCGAGACACTGGCCACCACGAACCGCGTGGTGTTGGCCGGCGAGGTGCGCGGCCCCGCCTCCATCACGAAGGATCTGCTGGTGGAGGTGGCGCGCAGCGCGATCCGCGACATCGGCTACGAGCAAGAGGGCTTCCATTGGAAGACGGCCGAGGTGGAGTACCTGCTGCACGCGCAGTCCTCCGATATCGCCCAAGGCGTCGATGCCGCGGGCAACAAGGACGAGGGCGCGGGCGATCAAGGCCTGATGTTCGGCTTCGCCTGCCGGGAGACGCCGGAGCTGATGCCGGCGCCGATCTACTACGCGCACGCGATCCTGAAATCGCTCTCCGAGGCGCGTCATGAAGGGTCCGCGCCCAAGCTGGGCCCCGACGCCAAGAGCCAGGTCACGCTGCAATACGCCAATGGCAAGCCCGTGCGGGCGACCTGCGTGGTGGTCTCGACCCAGCACAGTCCCGACATCGACCAGGACGAGGTCCGCGAGATCGTGCGTCCGCACGTTCTCAGGGTGCTCCCGGAAGGCTGGATGTGCGCGGAGGAGCACTTCTATGTGAACCCGACGGGACGCTTCGTGATCGGCGGACCGGACGGCGACGCCGGCATCACCGGCCGCAAGATCATCGTCGATACCTATGGAGGCGCGGCGCCGCACGGCGGCGGCGCCTTCTCCGGCAAGGACCCGAGCAAAGTGGATCGCTCCGCCGCCTATGCCGCGCGCTATCTCGCCAAGAACGTGGTGGCGGCCGAGCTTGCCGAGCGCTGCACCATCCAGGTCGCCTACGCCATCGGCGTCTCCAAGCCGCTCTCGCTCTATATCGACACCGCCGGTACCGCGCGGGTCGACGAGGAGAAGCTCGCCACGGTGCTGCAGCAGCTGATGGATCTGAGCCCGCGCGGTATCCGTACGCACCTCGGACTCAATAAGCCGATCTACGCGCGCACTGCAGCCTATGGCCATTTCGGCCGGCAGCCGGAACCCGACGGCGGATTCTCCTGGGAGCGCCTGGACCTCGCGCCCGCTCTGCGTTCGGCGCTCGCCTGACGGCAGGACCGACGCACGCGGGCCCCGACGGCAAACAGCGACTGCTCTACGGCCGGCGCCGCGGCCGCCGGCTGCGCCCCGGCCAGCGCGACCTGCTCGCCAGCCTGCTGCCGGAATTACATATCGAGCTGCCGGAGCGCGGCAGCATCGACCCGCAGCGGCTGTTCCCGATCCCTCCCGCCGAGCTTTGGCTCGAGATTGGTTTCGGCGCCGGAGAGCACTTGGCCGAGCAAGCGACGGCGCATCCCGATGTCGGCTTCCTCGGCGCCGAGGTGTTCGAGAACGGCGTGGTCAAACTGCTGGCAGAGGTGCAGCGCCGGGACCTCGCCAATGTCCGAATTCTGGTCGACGATGCACGGCTCCTGTTGGCCGCACTCCCCGATGCCTGCCTTGGCCGGGTCTTCATCCTGTTTCCGGATCCGTGGCCGAAGCAGCGGCATCACAAGCGACGCATCGTGTCGCCGGGCGCTCTCGACCAGCTCGAGCGCACCATGAAAACGGGTGCCGAGCTCCGGCTCGCCACCGACGATATCGGATACCTCCGCGCCATGCTGGAGCTGGTCCCCGCTCATTCCGCCTTCGCCTGGCAGGCACGCGGGCCCGCAGACTGGCTCCGGCGGCCGCCCGATTGGCCGGCGACGCGCTACGAGGCGAAGGCGGTCGCGGCCGGCCGAATCCCGCATTTTCTGCGCTTCGCGAGGCGGCCCGGATGACCCCGCCAATCGGCCTTGCAAGCCCGGAAAATCGGGCTATATTCCCGGCCAAATAAACCCATAGGGTGCGGTTGATTAAACCGCATCTCTGAAACCAAGGGGTGGGCCGCCGGCCCGCCCTTTTGTTTTAAGAAGGCAGGAACGGCGAGGCATATCCGGTGATCGACACCGCCCGCATCGAGACGTTAATCGCGCCCTCGCTCGAAGCGATGGGCTATCGGCTCGTGCGCGTGGCCGTCACCGGCGGCCGGAGCACCCCGGTGCTGCAGGTGATGGCGGAGCGCATGGACGAGCGGCCGATGGGAGTGGACGACTGCACCGAGGTGACCCACACGGTTTCGGCGCTCCTCGACGTCGCGGACCCGATCGAGCACACCTACCTCCTCGAGGTGAGCTCGCCCGGGATCGACCGCCCCCTGGTCCGGCGCGAGGACTATGAGCGCTTCCAGGGCCATGAGGCGAAGCTCGAGCTCACCGCTCCCATCGAGGGACGCCGGCGCTTCCGAGGCAAGCTGCTCGGCATCGAGGCCGACCGCGTCCGGCTCAACCTCGGAGCCGAGGTGGTGGAGCTGCCCTTGGCGCGCATCCAGCGCGCGAAGCTGGTGCTGACCGACGAGCTCCTGGCCGCCCAGCAACGGCGAGCCTGACCCCGATCGACATCGACAACCCACACCGAGACTAACCCATGCAATCCCCCGCGATCTACGCCCGACCCGAGCTCCTGCAAGTCGCCGACACGGTCGCGCGCGACAAGGGCATCGACCGCGACGAGGTGCTGGTCGCGATGGAGCAGGCGATCCAAAAGGCGGGCCGCTCGAAGTACGGGCAGGAGTACGACATCCGGGCCGAGATCGACCGCAAGAACGGCGAGATCCGG
>DATMMM010000013.1:0-28160 GCA_035569735.1 Allostellaceae bacterium
TTGATCGCATCCTGCGGCAAGAGGCAGGGCACCGGACACCGCGCGTGACCGAGTGAATGAGGGTAAGGGCGCAACCCGTCGCGGCACTCTCGCGTTATCCGACAAATCTCGACTGAGGAGAACCCATGAGCAAGCGGATCATCGCAGTGGCGACGGTCCTTTCGGCGCTGGTCGGCGGGACCCACTCAGCGGCCGCGGCGAAACCGCAGATTGTCGGCGCGGCCCCGCCATCCGAAGGTCCCGCGCACGTCTTCATCTACCGAAACTTCCGGACCGGCACCCCGCCGAACGATCCCGTGGTCTATATCGACGGCAGCCCGACGGGCGTGGCCCGGGTCGGCAGCGTCTTCGAGCGCGACGTCGCGCCCGGGACCCACGTCTTCACCACCGACCCGGAGCACCCGGAATTCGCCGAGATCATCTCCGTTTTGACGCCGCCGGGCAGCGCCGTCTACCTCGCGGTCGACGACAACTGGGTCGACGACGATACGCAGGGCTCGCGAACCCCGGTGTTCAGCATTGCCCCGATCGATCCCGCGATCGCCTTGCCGCAGGTCGCGCGCCTGCCGCTGGAGCGCGGCCGGCAGTGACGCACGCGCTCAGTAGGCGCCGGTGTAGCGCTGCCGGTGCGTCGCCGCGTGCAGGTGGTTGATCATGGTGACGAAGTCGAAGACCGGTAGTCCGACCGCCTCCTGCACCGCGCGCGCATAAGGCGGCAGCATCGAGCATTCGAACAGGATCGCGCCGAGATCGGGATGCTCGCGTGTGATGTCGCGCACGGTCGAGACCACCTCGGCCTCCACGCGGTCGGCGTCGATGCTGCCCTTCTCGTCGAACACCGCCGTCTTGAACTCGGGCTTGTCCTGCAGGCCCTGGATGATCAGCGAGTTCGCCGTGGCGATCCCCGCACGCGCCAGGAACTGCGGCGTCAGGCTGTTCGAATCCGCGGTGATCACCGCGATCGGCCGCGCCGGCGCCAGGCTCGCCGCGATCAACGGGAGCTGCAGCAGGCTCGACATGCAGACGGGAACCTTGACGGCCTCCCGGACTTGCGCCTGGAACTGCAGCATGAAGCCGCAATCGCTGCTGATCGCGCGCACGCCCTGCTTCTCCAGCTCGATCGCGGATTCGACCGCCGCTCTCGCGAGCTCCGGCGCGCCTGACAGGCACGCCTTCGTCGAGAGCCCCGGCACCACCTTGTAGAGCACCGGGAAATCATAGGTGTCGGCATTGTCGACGTCGCCGGGAATGAACGGCAGCGAGCAGTCGAGCTGCAGGATGCCGACCGCAATCCCGTAATTCCGCGCCCCCCGCCGTGTCTTGTAGGTCGTCATGACGTGCCACCTCGGATGCCGGTCGAAAGTAGATCAGCTTAGATCATTTCCGGGCGGAGCGCATGACAGCCATTCCGGGCCCGGCGACGAGCCGAGCCGGCCGCATTCTCTGGGCAATCGCAAGAGCTTGAGTGGAGCATGAGATATTTCACAGGCCAGCCCGATGAATTGTAGGGGATATAACAGTTGCACGCGTGACAAGGCGCGCTTTGATATCGCGGTGTAATCGCCGCGCGCCGACGTGCGGCTCATCCCGGAGGATGGATTATGGCGTTCGAGACTCACGCGATCGAGACCCTGCCGGTGGTCGAGGCGGAGCTGAACTATCTGGTCCCGATGTCGGTGCGGCCGCGGTACTACACCTACGATCCCGCGCCCGGCGTGCCGCGAAGCAACAGCGGCTATGAGGCGCATCGCGTGCGCATCCACGACCTGCGGCCGGTCGCCGGGAATGCCACGCTCGACGAGCAAGGCTTTGCGGTTCTCCGGCACCGCAGCGCCGTCCGCGATTTCCAGGACGAGGCCGAGATTCGCGGCACCTATTATCCGGAGGCCGAAGCCCTCTTGAAGCGGGTGACGGGCGCCAGCCGCGTCTTCATCTTCGATCACACGCTCCGCCGGCACATTCCGGGCGCGGAGGACGACCGCACGGGCGTGCGCCAGCCCGCGCGCCGCGTCCATGTCGACCACACCGAGCGCTCCGGCCCGCAGCGCGTCCGCGATCTCATTCCCGATCAGGCGGAGATGCTGCTCGGCGGTCGCGTGCAGATCATCAACCTCTGGCGCCCGATCCGCGGGCCCGTGCTCGACGCGCCGCTGGCACTCGCGGACGCCAGCAGTGTGGCACCCCAGGAACTCGTGCCCTCCGACCTGGTCTATCGCGACCGCATCGGCGAGACCTACGCGGTGACGCCCAGCCCCCGGCACCGCTGGTTCTACCTGTCGCGCATGCAGCCCGACGAGGCGTTCCTGATCAAGTGCTACGACAGCAAGACCGACGGCCGCGCCCGCTTCGCGCCGCACACCGCCTTCACCGACCCCACCGCCCCCACCGACGCTCCGCCGCGCGAAAGCATCGAGCTCCGCATCCTGGTGTTCCATCCGGAGTGAGCGGCATCCGGATCAGCCGCCGAGACGGGAGACTCTAGAGATAAGCCGACATGTAGCCGCGGGCGTTGTCCATGACAGACCGGCCGATCGGCGTCAGCCGGGCATGACGATCGACCGTGTCGATCCCCATGGCGAAATGCTTCGCGTTCGTCAGATTGGCGGCGCGGGCTTGCTGCCGCTGAGCCTCGTCGAGCACCTGCGCATCGAGTAGACGCTGCACCGACTGGTGCATGCGGGCGCTGACATAGGCCGCGTGGATGATGCCGTCCATCGGTCGGGGATCTCTGCGCAGCGGCGAGGCGAACCGCGCGTCGTTGTCGTTCTCATGCAACGGACCATCGGCGCAAAGCCCGAACAGCAGGTTGTGGCCGCTTTCGTGCGCCAGGGCTTGCACCATCTCGAGCGGCGTCTTGTAGCTGCGGACGTCGAAGACGGTGGCCCCCCACAGCAGGAACGACGATACGCCGTCGAACTGCGCGGCGAAGGGATCCTCTGAGCCGAGAGCAAGCACGATCTCGCGCAGGAGCGTGCGGATCTCCGCGGCGAGCTCCGGATTCCCCGCGTCCAGCAACTGAAACGCCTGAGCGATCAGCGCCCGGATACGCGCCGCCCCATCGGGCGGCGGCGGCGAGATTGTGAACGGCAGGCTCGCGTCGGTGTCGACCAGCCGAAGATAGCGGTTCGCGGACGGGTCGGTGTGGGGATCGCCGAGCTCGAGGATGCGAAGCTCGGCGGCGGCATTCGGCGCGGCGGCGAGTTCCCTGAGCAACTGCCCGGCCTCATCGAGAGCGTCGGCATCGATCGCCAGCACGAGATCGCAGTAGATCCCGAACACCAGCGGCGATACGGGTCCGCTCGCCAAGCGATCGAGAAAGCCCGCCATCTCGGTCCGGGGAACCGGGATACGGTCGGTGGCCTGATCGAGGATATAGCGCAGGCTCTCCGCCAATCGCCCGCGCATCCGCGCGCTCACGGCCTCGGCGCGAGCCGGGCTCGGATCGAATCGAGTCAGGTCGATGGAGTCTGCCTTGACCATGGAAGCGCCTCGGTGGGCCTATCCGCCGCGAACACGGCGCCGGCGGCCGGCGCCCCGGGCGCGCCCACCGGATGAAACGGTGGCGCCCGCCTACGAGAGAGAGGCGGAACCCGACCGGATGCCTGGCTTGCAGCCGAATTTGGCGCCCAATTTGATGAGCCGAGGATCATTCAGCTTCATGGCCGCCGCGTCATCGCCGCTCCGCACGGCCTGGTCGAAGCCAAGCAGCCGGGACCAATCGAGCTTGACGGTCGGCGATGCAGTCTCTGAAGCCATGGTGATTCCCCCAATCAGTCGACCCGCATTTCTAGAGAGCGAAGACGCGCGGTGTCAAGGCGCGGCTCTGCGCGGCACTGTCTCAGTCTGAATTTCTGGCCATCAGTGTGGCCACACACCCAGTGCCAGCACTCCCAGGCATAGACCGACTGTGAGACATGGCCACTTGAAACGGTTGACCCTTATGGGAAGCCTAGATTCGAAGATCGTTATTAGGGCGCCGATCACGCTTATAATTCCGCCTATCTCCATGAGTGCAACGCTAATCATGGCGCCCTTGTCAGCACTTTAATAGGGGCCACGTTTTTTAGGCGGACCCTCGGCGGCGTCGATGAGCCCGACCAAATCTTCCATCGTCCGAGTCCTTACGCAATGGTGCCTGTCGCGACTTGCTTCGGCCCTTCGTAAAGCGTGAATCGAGCCCCGCTGATTAGGAGATGATGAGGGGCGTCGGGGACGAGGAAACGAACAACATAGGTCCCCGACGCGCTAAACGGCTCCACAACAAGGCTCCACGCCTCATTGGGCCATCTGTTATCACCGTCGAAGCGCGCTGGGGCGGCGTAGCGCGTAGTTGGCGGCTTACGCCGCCATTCGATATGCGCTTGTACATCGCGCCTTTGGTCCATCGGTGCCACTCATGCGTCAAGCATGGGCGGCACCATGATTCCGTCAAGGGGCGTCAGATTTCAGATTGAGCAGTGCCCAAGGCGCGGCTCTGCGCTTCCCGGTCGGCACGGAGTGAGGTCTGGGCTAGGATCGGAGCGAATGGGGGAGTTCGGGATGCCTCGGATCTCGAGAGCCGTGTCGTGATCGTCTTCGTCCTGACCGCCGAGCACGCTTACACGCACAAAGTCCTGCTCGGGCCCGACATCCCCGTCCGGGTTCGTCTCTTGACCTACGCCGAGCTGCTGCGCGGCAAGACGATCGCGCGCGCGACCTATGTGTTCACCGACATGGACCGGCTCTCCTTGTGGGACCTGCGTCTCGCCGCGCACGCCTATCGGCGCCTCCACAGCCACGGTCTTCGCGTTCTGAACGACCCCGCGCGGGTGAGCAGCCGCTGGGGCCTGCTGCGCCGCCTGCACCTCGCCGGCATCAACAATTTCAACGCCTATCGTGCCGAGGAGAGCGTGCGGCCGCGGCGTTGGCCCGTCTTCCTGCGCACGGAAGGCGACCATCTCGGCCCCATGAGCGATCTGCTTCACAGCTTGGACCAGCTCCAGGTGACGATCGACCGCTTCGTCACCCAGGGAGCGCCATTGTCGAGCCTGCTCATCGTGGAGTTCTCGGCCCAACCGGTGCGGCCGGGGCTGTATCGGAAGTTCGGGAGCTTCCGGATGGGGCGAGCCGAGTTCGCCCATTTTTGCGTCGACGAGGATCATTGGATCGCCAAGCTGGGCAAGCGGGGCATCACGCCCCCGGAACTCTATGACGAGGAGCACCGGATCGTGCGGGATAATCCCCATGGGCCCAGCGTCGCCGCGGCATTCGATATCGCCGGCATCGAGTACGGCCGGGTCGATTTCGGCCTGGTCGACGGCAAAGTGCAGATCTATGAGATCAATTCGAATCCGGACATGGCCTTCGGCAACGACCACCCCTCGCCCGTGCGGCAGGAGAGCTATCGGATTTTCAAAGCGCACTACCTCGACGCGCTCAGCGCCATCGACACGCCCGCCGGCGACAGCATCCGTGGCCCGCTCATCCCAGAGACTAGGGTGTGAACTCATAAACGCACCCTGCGGGGCTTGCCGGAGTCCGCTTTGGGAACCGTAAGCGGCCTTCGCTCGCCGCAGGTGGCACTCCCGGGATGTGGCAGAAGCGGTCATTCGATCACCTCGCGGCCCGCCCGAAGATCGACAGCGGGACCCTCAGGCGAAGCACCTTCGGGTCCTGAGGTTGATCGGCAAGTCCTCCTGGAAGGAATGCTCTCGCTGTCCGACCTGATCGAGCCCATCGAGAGCGCTCGGTTTTGTCATGATGGCATCGAATCGAGGAACACATAGAGCGCGGCGATCTTTTCGCCGCGAACGATGATCACGTCCAAGCCTGTGTAATCGGGCTTCTCCCCACGCGGACCGGACCCCCACGCCAGACGGCCGGCGTTATGGAGCGCCTGCGGCTCGCCGTGAGGCGTGTACACAAAGTGAGGGTGAGTCGCACGCAGGTCTCCTGCGAATTTGTCCAATGCGTCGTGCCCGGCGAAAACGCCGGGAGGCACATAGAGGACGCAGTTATCGGTGTAGAGCTCCTCGATTGCCGCACGACGGCGGGCGCCGTCGCCTTCACCGAAAACCTCCTCGAGGTTGCGGTTTAGCAGTTCATGAATCCTGTTCGACATGGCGCATCTCCGTATTTCTTTGCGGGCCACACAAATCTGTGGCGGAGGGCGGATTTTCGAAATAGAAATGGATGAAAGCTATCGTTGCTGGATTGTCGATGTCAAAATTACCTGACTTTGAGGGCTTGGCGATGTTCGCCAAGGTGGCGGAGGAGCGATCATTTGCCGGAGCGTCCAAAGCCATGGGTGTCTCGGTCGCTACGGTCTCGCGGGCTGTTACGCGCCTTGAAGAACGGCTCGGGGGGCGTCTGTTCAATCGAACCTCGCGGCGGCTTGCGTTGACGGATTACGGCCGCGCGTTGGCCGAGCGGGCCTCCAAGATCTACGCAGAGGCGGAAGAGGCCGAGGACATCGCGCGGGAGGCCTCCAGCCGTCCACGGGGCTTGGTGAAACTTTCGGCCCCGCTATCCTTCGGCACGCGCTGGGTTGCGCCGCTGCTGCCGGAGTTTTTTCGCCGGTATCCTGACGTCGCGGTCGATCTTCATCTCACCGATGTGCACATCGACCTGATCGGTGAAGGCTTCGACGCCGCAATACGCATCGCAGTGATGGAAGACTCTTCCCTTGTCGCGCGCCTGATCGTGCCAGTTCGCCGGTTTGTGGTTGCGTCACCAACCTACATCGCTCGGTATGGCCGTCCGCAGCACCCGCACGACCTGGGCGCCCATCGGTGCCTGAGCTACCTCAATAGAGCGAAGCGCGACATATGGCGCTTCACTCACCGGAAGACGGGGGAAGAATGCCGGATCACGCCTACCGGGCCTTTGAGAGGAACGACGATCGAGGCTTTGTTGCCAACGGTACTCGAGGGGCTGGCGATCACCGAGCTGCCCGAGTTTGCCGCGACACAATATTTTCGAGAGAAGCAGCTTGAGCCGATCCTTGCCGATTGGCGGCTGCCTGAAGGCGGAATGTACTTCGTGACGCCGACAGCTCGCGCCCGCCCCGCAAAGGTCTCCGCCTTGGCCGACTTCTTGATCGCAGAGCTGACCGACGCGCGGTGGACCGCGGAGGCCGTTATGGGCTGGAAACCGCCGGCGCAGCGGAGGAAGCAAGCCTAGCTCATCCCAATCGCGCAGATGATGACCCTCGCTGCGACCTGGCGCCGCGACGGCGCTCAGGCGCGAGAGCGAGACCTCTCGGCCTCGCGAAGAGCGCGCCCGGCGAAGCGCTCAACGCTCGATGCGCGAGCAGGCGGGCCCGCGACGGGCCCGCCGTTTATTCGATCACCTCGTCGGCGACTGTTGAGCTCTCAGTGACTCAAAGCGGCGTCGAGGTTGTTCAAGACCCCGAGCTGAGCAAAGATGACCGACCCCTCCGGGTAGCAGTCGAAGCGTTTGATCTTGCCGTCTTCGAGCACGAACACGTCGCAGCACGGGGCGTCCATTCGCTTACCCGTGGCAGGCAGCTTGCCAAAGGGAAGCTGCAACGGGCCATCGTGGGTGCCCTGCAGGGCCAGTTGCACCACGACGACATTGCCGTCGACATAGACGTGATATAGCTCGCGGTGCATGTTGGAAAACGCCGTGCCGTAGTTGCGAACCGGGTCGGCGAGGGCGCGGCCACGGTAGGTCGCACCCACCGAATTGTCGACGAACACCCCATCGGGTGTGAACAAGTTGATCCAGCCCTCCAGATCTTTCCGTTCGGCAACCGCATAGGCGTTGCGAACAGCGGCCACATTGTCATTGTTCATGATACGGCTCCTTGCTGGTGATTGAACTTCAGGCAGTGACGACGAGCATCGCCGCGAGCACGCCGAGCGCGAGCAGGGCCGCGCCAGCGTGGGAAGACAGGTTGAGCCGCTTCAGGATCGAGCTGCGCCGGCCGTCGAGGCTCATGCGGCCGCCGCCGAAAGCGACCACGTGCAGCAGACCGCCCGCCATTGCGACGTTTTTGAAGAAGTGGATGAACTGGTCCTGATCGCCGAAATTCCGGTGGAAGAATACGGCGGTCGCGAGGCAGAACAGGAACAGAACGCTCGCGACGATCCGGGTGCGCAAGCCGAGCAGAAGCGCGATCCCGCCCGCGATCTCGACGAATGCGGAAAGGGCGAACGCGACCGACGGCAGTGGAAGCCCGACCGACTGAATGTAGCCGATCGTCATTGCAGGCGCCGCGAGCTTCGAGAACCCAGAAAGAAGGAAAGCCACGCTGATCATGGCGCGGCCGACGGCGGGAACGACCGTCGTGACGGCGTCCGGAATCTTCGAGGGCACGCCTCCGGATTCCGCGTAGGTTTGGTTGCTCATATCATGCTCCTTTGTGATTCATCGCCTGTGCGGCGTTCGAGATGCTGTCGGGATCGAGAGGCCGGTTCGAACGCCGCCCGGCGGCTCGAAAGGGTTGCGTCAGATCTGGGCTTGTCCGCCGTCGACGAAGAGCTCGGCGCCGGCGATGAAGCTCGCGTCGTCGGAAGCCAGGAAGACGGCGGCGCCGGCGACGTCATCGGGATCACCGACACGCCCGAGCGGGACGGTGGAGGCCATGTAATCGAGCAGGCTCTGCTGCTGCGCGGCGTCGGAGCCGGCCAGACCAACAAGGCCAGGCGTCTTGATCGGGCCCGGGCTGATGACGTTCACGCGAATGCCGCGCGCCTTCAGGTCGAGCGTCCAGCTCCGGGCGAAGTTCCGCACTGCGGCCTTCGAGGCGCTGTAGACGCTGAACGCGGGCGTGCCCTTGATGCTCACGTTGGAGGCGGTGAGGATCACCGACGCGCCGTCGACCAGGAGAGGCAGTGCCTTTTGCACCGTGAAGAGCACACCCTTCACGTTGCGGCCGAACGTGTCGTCGTATTGCCCTTCGGTGATCGACCCGAGGGGCAGCATGGAGCCGCCGCCGGCGTTGACGAACAGCACGTCGATGCGGCCCGCGTCCACTTTCACGCGCTCATAGAGCCGATTGAGATCGCTGAGACTGGCGGAGTCCGCCTGGATGCCGGTGGCCCTCGGCCCGATCGCCGCGACCGCCGCATCGAGTTCGGCCGAACGCCGACCGGTCACGAAGACCCGCGCCCCTTCTGCGGCGAAACGCTTGGCGGTAGCGACACCGATGCCGCTGGTGCCGCCGGTGACGACGGCGATTTTTCCTTCGAGTTTGCGTGCCATAATGAGTCTCCTTGCTGGCGGAGACAAATCTGTGGCGACGGACGAGTTTCCGAAACAGCAATGAATGAAAGCTATCGTTGCATATTTGAGCAATGGATCTCTTCCCAGCGCCGAAGATCTCGTCGATGGCGGCGCGCCCTCGCATCTCCTCGGCAAACAGTGATTTTCGCCGACAAGGCTGCTGTCAGAGGGCCGAGTGGTCTTTCACGGCTTCTTCCAGCGCCGGCTTCGAGCCGAGGAACCGCTCGTCCGCGCCACATGCCCTTCGTACTGGGGCAGGCCGTCGGTGATTGTGAACCACGGCGCCTTGGAGCCGACGAAGATGTGCTTGGTCGGGCGGATGGTGGGATCGTCGATGAGGGTTCCCAGGGCGACGTGGACGAAGGTGCCGTCGCGGACGACCGAATAGAGGAACGAGCTGCATAGCTTACAGCGCGTGTCGTTGCCGTTTTCGTCGCCGAAGATCACGAGATCGTCCTCGCCCTTGGTGATGCCCAGCTTGGCGCGCTCGATGCCCGCGAACGGCTTGAAGGCCGAACCCGTCGCCCGCCGGCAGGTGGAGCAGTGGCAGTTCGCGGCGTAGACGAATTCGTCCGCCACCGCGTAGTGGACGGCGCCGCATAGGCACTTTCCGGCAAGCGAGCGGTCGCTCGCCTTCTCGGGGTTTGTCACAGGCTCCTCCTCCGGGTGGATGGCAGCGAGAGACTCGCACGAGCTCCGCCGACTGTCGCGACAACGAATCCCAGCCGATCGCCCGCGGATTTCATCGATGAATTTCAAACCGAGACACGACCACGCGCCGGTTCAGAATGACTGAATCGGAATGGGCTAAAAAGAACACGTCAGCCTGAGCGACGTCCCCGGAGGGGCGTGCATCGAAGGACGTGTCCCGTGACGGAAATTCACGTGTTCGCTCGACCAAAACTAAATCGGCGGGACGCGGCCTGCGGCTCGGCGGTTGCGTTGGAGAGGTCGCGGAGGAAACATGGCTCAAAAACAAATGAAAGCCGAATCATGGAGTGATTTCAATCACCACAGCTTTAAAAACAACGCCGATCCCGACGGTATTTGCGGCTGCGAAAGCCAATCGGCATCGATGGGCCTCGGCAAGAGGCGGTCAGCGCGCGGGTGCCCGGGCACTGGTCGCGAGCAGCACGCCCGCGATGATCGTGCCGATGCCGATCACGTGGTAGAGGCGCAGGCTCTCGCCGAGGAAGAGGATCGCGAAGAGCGTGCCGAAACCCGGCAGCAGATGCAGCATGAACCCCGCCCGGTTGGGGCCGACCACGGAGGCGCCGTAGTTCCAGCAGAAGAACCCCACCACCGAGGCGAAGATCCCGACATAGAGCACGGCCTCGACCGAGGCGAGCGTGGCGTCGGGCGCGCGGATGAAGGCGGTCTCCACCGCGTAGAGCGGTGCCAGCATCAGGACGCCCGCCACCGCCACCGAGAACAGCAGCGCCGGCGGGTCGAGCTCCCGCGGCCGCCGCTTCAGCAGCACGGCGTAGAGGCCCCAGAACGGCATCGCCGAGAGGATCAGGACATCGCCGAGCCTCACCTTGAAATCCGCCAGCGCCGCGAGCTTGCCCTCCTCCATGATGGTGACGATGCCCAGGAACGAGATCGCCATGCCCGCGATCTGCCGCGGGCTCACGCGGTCGCGATCGATCGCCCAACAGCAGAGAATGATGAAGACCGGCGCCGCGGAGTTCATCACCACGGCATTGACCGTGGTCGTGCTCTGGAGCCCCAGATAGGCCAGCAGCTGGAACGCCACCACGCCCGATCCGCCGAGCCCGGCGATCAGCCGCCAGTGCCGGCGCAGCACCCTGCCCTTGCCCCGAAGCCCCGGCAGTGCCACCGGCGCCAGGATCGCGAGCGCCACGGTCCAGCGCCAGAAATTGAGCGCGGCCGGCGGCATGTCGCCGCGGATGGCGCGGCCCACCACCCAGTTGCCGCCCCAGCACATCATGGTGACCGTGAGCGCCATGTAGGGCAGGAGCGCGCGCCAGCGCGGCACGATGGTCGTCGAGGCGACGGAGACGTCGAGCGGCATGGGCGGCGAGGATGGCGGCGGCTCTCCGCAGCGTCAACCGCGGGCGGCGCACGGGAGCTCTGATGAAATCGACCGCGATCTCAGGTGCCGAGCGGCGCGGTCGCGGTCTCGAGCCAGGCCTTGGTCTCGGCGTCGACCAGCGGCCCGATCTCGCGCCGGACGCGGGCGTGATAAGCGTCGAGCCAGGCGATCTCCTCCGGGCTCAGCAGCGCGCGCTCGACCAGGGCGCGGTCGATCGGCGCGAGCGTCAGCGTCTCGAACCCGAACACCTCGCGCTCGGCGTCGGCCAGCGGCGCCGGCGCCACCACGACCAGGTTCTCGATCCGGATGCCGTACGCGCCCGTCTTGTAGTAGCCGGGCTCGTCGGAGACGATCATGCCCGGCAGCAGCGGCTGGGCATTCGGCACTTTGGAGATCCGGTGCGGCCCCTCGTGCACGTTGAGATAGCTGCCGACGCCGTGGCCGGTGCCGTGATCGAAGTCGAGCCCGACTTGCCAGAGCGCGTGGCGCGCCAGCGCGTCGAGCTGCGAGCCGGTGGTGCCCCTGGGGAAGCGGCAGGTCGCAAGCGCGATGTGGCCCTTGAGCACGCGCGTGAAGCGGTCGCGCATCTCGGCGCTGGGCGCGCCGATCGCGACGGTGCGGGTCACGTCCGTGGTGCCGTCGAGATATTGCGCGCCGCTGTCGACCAGATAGAGCGTGCCCGGCTCCAGCGTCTTCTCGGTCTTGGGGCTCGCGCGGTAGTGCACGATGGCGCCGTTGGAGCCCGCGCCCGAGATGGTGTCGAAGCTCAGGTCGCGGAAATGCTCGCCCTGCCGGCGGAACGCTTCCAGCCGGTCGGAGGCCGCGATCTCGCGCAGCGTTCCCTTCGGAGCCTCGCGCGCGAGCCAGGCGAAGAACCGCGCCAGCGCCGCGCCATCGCGCCGGTGCGCCGCGCGCGTGCCCTCGAGCTCCACCGCGTTCTTGCTCGCTTTCGGGAGCAAGCAAGGGTCGGCGCCGCGGCGGATGTCGGCGCCGGCGGATTGCAGGCGCTCGAAGATCCAGGCGGCGGCGCTCCCGGGATCGGCTTGGACGCGGCGATGCGCGGCGCCGAGATCCTCGAGCGCCGGACCGAATTCCGCGGGCTCGCGCACGCGGACGCCGTTGCCGAGGTGGGGAAACACCGCCGGCGTGAGCTTCCGGCGATCGATGAAGAGATCCACCGTGCCGTCGCCCGCGACGAGCGCGAAGGAGAGCGGCAGCGGCGAGTGCGGCACGTCGCCGCCGCGAATATTAAGGAGCCAGGCGATCGAATCCGGCGCGGTGAGCACCGCGGCATCGACACGCTCGCGCGCCAGGCCTTCGGCGACGGTGCGGCGTTTCGCCTCGGCGCTCTCGCCGGCAAAGCGCAGCGCATGCGGCACCACCGGCCCCAGCGGCGGCGGCGGCTGGTCGCGCCAGATCGCATCCAGGGGATTGCCGTCGAGCGGCTTCAGGCTGCCGCCCGCCTGCTCGGCCGCCGCGCGCAGCCGCTCGACCTCATTCACCGTGTGCAGCCACGGGTCGTAGCCGAGGATCTGGCCGGGCTTGAGGGAGGCGGCGATCCAAGCCGTCGGCGGCTCGTCGACCAGGTGCCGGCGCTCGAACACGGCGCCGTCGACCTCCGCCTCGGCCTGCAGCGTGTAGCGGCCGTCGACGAAGATCGCGGCTTTTTCGGACAGCACCACCGCGAGCCCGGCGGAGCCGGTGAAACCGGTGAGCCAGGTGAGGCGCCGCGCCCGCGCGGGCACGTATTCGCCCTGGTGCTCGTCGGCGCGCGGAATGAGAAAGCCGTGCACGCCATGCCGCGCGAGTTCCGCGCGGAGCGCGCTCACGCGCGCAGCGGTTTCACCCGGTGCGGGCTCCACCGGCGCCGACCGCCGCTCGAGCTCGGCGCGGAGCGCGGCGAGCTCGGCCGCCAGCGCCGGCGTCATGCGCGGCGCCACCAGCTCGAGCCAAGCCTGGGGGTCGGCGCCCGCCGGTGCCGCCAGCACGCCCGCGACAAGTGCGCGCACGCTCGCGGCGTCATAGGGCGACCCCACCTCCTTAAGGAGGGCCTCCAAGGCCGCGTCGCCGCGATAAACACCGGCCAGACCCGCTCGATCATCCATTAGCCAAGCCTCCTGTGCCGGTTTGACCCTAGGCGCGACAAAGTCTCGACACAAGTGTTAAAGAACCATTACACGTCAAGGGGATGGACCCCGCTCGCCATGCGTGTGTGGTAGTCCTGGCCTGCGGAAACTCCGCTTTAATCCCGGGCCCATATCCTTATTTATGCTGCAAGTGCGAAATGACTTTTTGCACTTGCAGCATTCGTAAGGAGTTGAAACCCATGACCCTACTTTCCAAGTTCGCCGAGGGCTTGATCGGCCGGTTCGAGAACTGGCGGGCCCGCGAGCGGGCTTACCGTGAGCTCTCGTCCCTGGACGATCGGTCGCTCGCCGATATCGGTCTGGCGCGCTCGGACATTCCTTTTGTCCTCAGCCAGAAGCCGGCCCAGGTTGGCGCCGTCCGCATCGAACCGACCATCGCCAACAGCAACGTGCGTCGCGCCGCATAAGGCGGCCTTCGCGCGTGCCGTTTATACGTCTCTAGTCTCTGTCCTCGGCCCGGCGCGAAAGCGCCGAGGTCCGGGACGACTTCCTCACACCACGAACAAGATCAGTCCCAGCGAGATCGCGCCCGCCGCCCAGCAGTAATAGGCGAAGGGATCGAGCGCCTCGAAATCGTGGCGCCGGAAATACCGCATCAAGAAGGCGACGCTGAGGAACGCGGTGACACCCGCGACCAGCCCGGCAACCCACGCGATCCCGTTGATATGCGCGCCCTCGCGCAGGAGCTTCGGCACCTCGAGCACCGCCGCGCCCAGGATGATGGGTGTGGCGATCAAGAACGAGAAATGCGCGGCTGCCTGGTGGCGCAGACCGGCCAGCAGGCCGCCCACCATGGTGGCACCCGAGCGCGATATGCCGGGTATCAGCGCCGTGCTCTGCAGCACGCCAATCAGCAACGCGCCGCCCCAGCTCAGATCCTCGAGCCGCCGGTCGCCGCCGCGTCGGCGCAGCCGCTCGCCCACGAACAGCACGACGCCGTTCACGATCAGGAACGTGGCGGCTACCGCGGGCGCTCCGAACAGCACGCCCAGCGGCTTGCGCAACGCAAAACCGAAGATGACCGCGGGAATCGTGGCGACCACGATCCCGCCCAGCAATCGCCACTGCGCCCGTCGCTCCTCGGGCGAACCGCGCCCGAGCACGGCCAGCAGCAATCCGATCCAGTCGCGCCAGAAATAAATCAGCAGCGCCGCGGCGGTGCCGAGATGCAGCACCACCAGGAACGGCAGGAAATAGGCGGCGCTCTCGTCGAGTGGCCAGCCGAGGAGCCGCGGCAGCACCACGGCATGCCCAAGGCTGCTCACGGGGAAGAGCTCGGTCAATCCCTGGAGGATCGCCATGAAGATCGCCTGGAATTCGGTCACGTCGAGTTTTCCTCAGCTGCTGCGTCGGAACCGCACCACATCCGCCGGCGCAAGATCAGTGTGCACCAGCCATCGAGACTGCCGCGTTTCACCAGGCTGAGCCGCTGGGCGCGGTGCGCGGCGAGCACATAAGGCGCCTGCCGGTCGATCAGGCCGGCGAGAACCGCCACGCCGCCCGGCGCCAGCACGCGCCGGAGGTCGGCGGCCATGCGCGCGAGCGGGCGGGCGAGAATATTGGCGAGCACGAGATCGTAGGGCCGGCGGCGGCTGATCTCGCGGCTGAGGTAGCCGCGGCTTCCGCGCGTCCTCACGCGAGGCGCGATGCCGTTCCGCCGGGCGTTCTCTCGCGCCGCTCGTACCGCGCCCGGGTCGATGTCGACCGCGAGCACGTCGCGGGCAAAGGTCTTCGCCGCCGCGATCGCGAGAATGCCGGTGCCGGTTCCCATGTCGAGGATGCGGCGAAACCGCCGGCGCCGCGCGAGCTCCTCGAGCGCCAGCAGGCAGCCCGCGGTGCTCGCATGCTCGCCGGTGCCGAAGGCGGTCGCGGCGTCGATCAGCAGTCCGATCTTGCCCGAGGGCGGACGGCCCCGATGGTACGAGCCATGGATGAAATAGCGCCCGATCCGGCGCGGCGGAAAGCTCTCCTGGTTCTCGCGCACCCAGTCGCGCGCGGGGAGCCGCTCGAGCGTCGGCTCGGGCGGCGGCCCGCGGCCGGCCCAGGCGAGCGCGAGCGCCGTATCGAGCTCGACGCCGGGAAGCGGCGCGACCGAGACCCCCTCGACCAGCCAGGTACCGCCGCCATTCGCGGCCTCGAAGGTGCTTACGGCGTCGCAAATCGAGCCCAACGCCGCCGCGGCACGCTCCGCGAGCTCCGCGTCATCCGCAGTCAGCCGCAGGCACCAGACCCCGCCGTCGCCGATCATGCGCCGCACCAGCGCGAGCCCGACATCAGCCGGCGAGCCCGCGCAGCGCGTTGCGCTCGGTGGCGATCGCCTGCTCGAAGATCATGCTCTTCCAGTCGTCCTTGTCGCCGTAGAAGGCGTCGCGCACCATCGCCTTGATCTCGCGCCCTTGGGTGCTCCGCACGTCGCCGTGAACGTGCAGCCAATTGTCGGCGCGCACGGCATCCAGCACCTGATGCAAGGGTAGAGTCCCGTATTCGAGCGCAAGGCCCGTGAAGTCCACGCCCTGGTGCCGCTTTTCGATCCCGTTGAGGATGTCGCCTTGGACGTCCGCCGAGCTGGAGTTGCCGAGCGCCGTCGAGGTGATGCGGTCGCCGAACCACTGGCGCGCGCGGGCAAGCGCGGGGGTGTTGGGCGCATGGGTGACGATCGGCTCGCCATAGCCCCAGGGCCCCAGGCCCGTGTGGAAGTCGATCACCGCCACTCGGCGCGCGTGGGCCGTGTGCTCGGCGACGGTCTTGAGCAAGACGTCGCGCGACCAGGTCGGCTGGGCGCCGCCGTAGAAGACGCCGTCGGCATGGTTGTATTGCCCGGCCGTGATCGCGAACTGGAGCGCCGCCACCCCGTGCTTGCTGCCATAGCTTTCGAGCCGCCGGCGCGCCGCTGCGAGCGCCGCATCCCGCCACTCGCTCGGGCAAATCGCGTCGGCGAGCTCGTCGTAACCGGGGTTGCGCGGCAGCGGCGCCGAATGATCGACGAAATTGCGGTTGAGATCGACGTTGTCCTCGGTGACGCGGCGCAGCCAGGCGAAGCCGTAGGGATTGATGGCGTGGATCGCGACCAGGGCGGTGTCCGCCGGCAGCTCGCGCCCAAGGCCCGCCTCGAAGCTGCCGACCTGTGCGCCCGAGCCGCAGAAACCCTCGGCACCGTGGGTCGCGGAGATCGTGATCAGGACGCGGCCGGCCTCGCGCGGGCCCAGGCGCGCCACGTCGGTCGCGAGCTCCTTGCCGTCGGGCCCTTTCGCCTTCGGATTGACGTGGCTCGCAAGCGCCGCGCCGGCGCGGATCGCGGCCTCGCCGAATTTGCGCCGGGCCTCGCCGTAGTCGCCGGAGAAATAGTCGCGCACGGTCATGGGGATCTCCTCGCAGTCAGGCCCGCTCGACGAAACTGTCCATCACCATCTTGTCCCCGGCCTTGTCGAAAGCGATTGCGAGCTTGTTGTCCTCCACGCGCTGGATCGTGCCGTAGCCGAATTTCTGGTGGAAGATGCGGTCGCCGGACTTGAAGCCGCCGACCCGCCTCGGCTCCTGGCCGCGCACCGGCACCGCGTGCCCCTCGATCAGCGGCGCGCCCGAGCGCGGCGACCAGCGAGGCGCGCGCAGCACCTCGGTCTTGCCCCATCCCCTGAGGTCGCGCGGCTCCGCCATGCCCGGCATCAGCCCCGCCTCCGCCAGCATCTCCACGCGCTCGGCCGGCAGCTCCTCGACGAAGCGCGAGGGTATCGAGCTCTGCCATTGGCCGTGGATCCTTCGGTTCGCGACGAAGCTGATGCTCGCCCGCTTGCGCGCGCGGGTGAGGCCGACATAGGCGAGCCGACGCTCCTCCTCCAGCGCCTTGAGGCCGCTCTCCTCGAGCGCGCGCTGATTGGGGAACACACCCTCCTCCCAGCCCGGCAAGAACACGCTGTCGAATTCCAGCCCTTTGGCGCTGTGCAGCGTCATCACGTTCACCATGTCGCCGGCCCCGCTCTCGGCGGCATCCATCACCAGGCTCACGTGCTCCAGGAAGCCGCCGAGGTTCTCAAACTCCGCCATGGCGGCGACCAGCTCCTTGACGTTCTCCACGCGGCCCGGCGCGTCCGCGGATTTGTCCGTCTGCCACATCTCGAGATAGCCGGATTCCTCGAACACCAGCGCCGCCAGCTCCGTATGCGGCAGCGAGGCCTCTTGGCTGCGCCACCGCTCCAGGCTCACCAGAAAATCCCTCAGCGCCTTGCGCGCGGCGGGCTTGATCTCGTCCGTCTCGATCAAACGGTGCGCGGCGTCGATCAGCGGCACCTGCTGCGCGCGCGCCGCCGCGTGGAGGGTCTGCAGGCTCGCCTCGCCGATGCCCCGGCGCGGCACGTTGACGATGCGCTCGAAGGCGAGATCGTCCGCGGGCTGGTGGATCAGGCGGAGATAGGCGAGCGCGTCGCGGATCTCCTGCCGCTCGTAGAAGCGCGGGCCGCCGATGATCCGATAGGGCAGGCCGATCTGGATGAAACGCTCCTCGAACTCGCGGGTCTGGAAGCCCGCGCGCACGAGGATCGCCGTCTCCGAGAGCGCCTCGCCCTTGCGCTGCAGCGACTCGATCTCGTCGCCGACCCAGCGCGCTTCCGCCTCGGAGTCCCAGACCGCGCGCAGGCGCACCTTGTCGCCCTCGTTGGTCTCGGTCCAAAGCGTCTTGCCGAGCCGGCCCTCGTTGTGCGCGATCAGGCCCGAGGCGGCCGCGAGGATGTGCGGCGTCGAGCGGTAGTTCTGCTCGAGGCGCACGATCTTGGCGCCGGGGAAGTCGTGCTCGAAGCGCAGGATGTTGCCGACCTCGGCGCCGCGCCAGCTGTAGATCGACTGGTCGTCGTCGCCCACGCAGCAGAGATTGCGATGGCCCTGCGCCAGGAGCCGGAGCCACAGATATTGCGCGACGTTGGTGTCCTGGTACTCGTCGACCAGGATATAGCGGAAGCGCCGTTGATAGTCCGCGAGGACGTCGGCGTGCGTGGTGAGCAGCGTCAAATTGTGCAGCAGCAGATCGCCGAAATCGACGGCGTTCAGGGCGACGAGGCGCTGCTCGTATTCCCGGAACAGCTCGCGGCCGCGGCCGTCCGCCACCATCGCGGCCTCGTCGGCGGGAACCTTGTCCGGCACCAGCCCGCGGTCCTTCCAGCGGTCGAAGGCGGAGAGCAGCATGCGCGGCGGCATGCGCCGGTCGTCGACGCCGGCCGCGGCGATGATCTGCTTGACGAGGCGCAACTGATCGTCGGTATCGAGGATGGTGAAGTTGGACTTGAGCCCGATCCGCTCGGCGTGACGGCGGAGGATACGGGCGGCGATCGCATGGAACGTGCCGAGCCAGAGTCCGTCCACCGCGGCGCCGATGGTCGCCTCGAGGCGCGCGCGCATCTCCCGCGCGGCCTTGTTGGTGAAGGTGACCGCGAGCAGCTGTCCCGGAAATGCCCTGCGTGTAGCAAGAATGTGGGCAAGCCGCGTGGTGAGCACGCGCGTCTTGCCGGTGCCGGCACCGGCCAGCACCAGCACGGGGCCGTCTATGGCCTCGACCGCCTCGCGCTGCGCGGGATTGAGCGCCGCAAGATAAGGCGGCGCCGATGCGGCGACCATCGACTCGATTTGCTCGGACATGCCTCGCTATAAAGCACAGACGGGGTCGCGCGCAAACGCCCGCTAGGGCATCTTCGCGATCAAGTTGAGGCGAGCCGCGCCTGACCGCTGAGTGCCTGCTTGAGCGCGGCCTCCAGCAGCTCGAGTCCGAGATCGATCTCGGCCTCGCTCACCGTGAGCGGCGGCGCGATCCGCATCACCCCGGCGGAGTGGCCCGCGCGCACGATGTTGGCGCTGAGACCGAGCGTGAGTGCGATATCGGTCACGGCGTCGGAGAGCGCCTGCGCGGATTGACCGCCGCCGCCCTCCGGCGCGAACTCCAGCCCCAGCAGCAATCCGCGGCCGCGGACATCGCCGATGCAGGAATATTTCCGCTGCAGATCCTTGAGGCCCTGCTTCAGCCGGGCGCCGAGCTCGCGGGCCCGCGCCGGCAGCCGGTCCCGCTCGACGATCTCGACGACCTTGCGGCCGACGGCGGCCGGCAACGGATCGTTGACATGCGTCGTATAGAAAAGGAAGCCGCGCTCGTCGCAAATCTTCGAGATGGCCTCACCCACCAGCACCGCCGAGAGCGGCAATCCCGCGCCGAGCGTTTTCGAGAGCACCAGCAGGTCCGGAACCACACCGTCGCGCTCGAAGGCGAACATGGTGCCGGTGCGGCCCATGCCGGTCTGCGCCTCGTCAAGGATCAGCAGCATGCCGCGCTCGGCGCATTTTTGCTTGAGCGCTGCCAGATAGCCCTCGGGCAGCTCGATGATGCCGCCACTGCTCAGGACAGGCTCGGCGATGAAGGCCGCGAGATTGCCGGTGCTTTGCCGGTCGAGGAGATCGAAGGCGTCGTCGAGCTCGGCCTGCCAGTCGAGGCCGCCGAAGCGCGGCCGGTAGGCGTTGGGCGCGGGGATCGCGAAGGAGCCGACCGCCATCGGGCCGTAGCCGCGCCGTCCCGCTTTGTAGGTCGCGGAGGCGGCGGCGCCGGTCATGCCGTGCCAGGACTGCGCGAAGCCCACGACCTCCCAGCGGCCCGTCACCAGCTTCGCGATCTTGATCGCGGCCTCGTTGGCCTCGCCGCCGGTCGAGAGCAGCATCGCCTTGGGCAAGCTCGGCACCAGCCGCGCCAAGGCTTCCGCGAGCTCGACCACCTCCGGGCTGATCATCGAGGAAAACAGATGATCGAGACGGCCCGCGGCCTCGCGCATGGTGGCGACGATCTCGGGATGGCAATGCCCGAGGATCGCGCTCATCTGCCCCGAAGTGAAATCGAGCACGCGCCGGCCGTGCGCGTCATAGAGGAACGCACCCTCGGCGCGCACCGGCACGAAATCCACGAACGCGCCGCCGTAGCGCAGCAGATGGCGCTGCGCCCGCGCGAGCATCTCGGTATCGCGATCCGCCGCTCCTCGTCCTTCCATCGGAATCTCCGAATCTTGTCTCGCAACAATAACGCGGGAGCTTGCCTGCTGTCACGATTTGCCGGCACTCCCGTGACTGTGCCCCATGCTATCGTTTCGACCCACCGCGATGGAGGAAATCGCCATGCCCACCAGCCAGAGCGACAAGGCCGCCCGGTTCCGCAAGCTTCACCAAGGTCCAGGCGCGTTCGTGATCCCGAACCCCTGGGACGCCGGCTCGGCGCGCTTGCTCGCGGGGCTCGGCTTCGAGGCGCTGGCAACCTCGAGCGGCGCCTCTGCAGGCGTGCTCGGCCGGCGCGACGGCGCGGTGATGCGGGACGAGGCCTTGGCGCATGCACGCGCCATCGTCGAGGCGACGGATCTGCCGGTCTCCGCCGACCTCGAAAAGGGTTTCGGCGACACGCCAGAAGCCGCCGCCGAGACGATTCGCCGCGCGGCCGAGGTGGGCTTGGTCGGCGGCTCGATCGAGGACGCCACCGGCAATCCGCAGAAGCCGCTCTACGACATCGGCCACGCCGCCGAGCGGGTCGCCGCCGCCGTCGCCGCCGCGCACGCGCTCGCCTTTCCGTTCACGCTGACGGCACGCGCCGAGAATCATCTCCGCGGCAATCCCGACCTCGACGACACGATCAAGCGCCTTCGGGCCTACGAGGCCGCGGGAGCCGACGTGCTGTTCGCGCCGGGCTTGCCGGACCTCGCGGCGGTGCGGACAGTGTGCGCGGCGCTCTCAAAGCCCTTCAATTTCATGATCGGCATCAAGGGCCGCTCGTTTCCGGTCGCGGACTTAGCCGCCGCCGGCGTGCGCCGCATCAGCCTTGCGACCTCGCTCTACCGCGCCGCCATGACCGGCCTGCTCCAAGCCGCCCGCGAGGCCAAGGAGAACGGCACCTTCGGCTACATCGACACGATCCTGCCGACGCCGGAACTGAATGCCTTCATGCGCGGCTGAGCCGAGGCCTTTACGCCAAAACCGAATAGCCGGCCTTGGCGGCTCGGTCCTCGGTCTCCGGCATGCCCGCGTAAGTCTCCGCTTCCACGCGAGTGAATCCCGCGAGCGCGAGAGGCCGGCGCAGCTCCGACGGTACCCGTGCGAATGTCCCCGCGAGCTGCGCCGCCTGGTCCGGATCGCTTCCGGGCGAGGCCATCAGCAGCGGGATCGGGAATGGCTCCGTGCTCTCGACGATGCGGACCTGGCCGGTCATCTCCGGTTCGTAGATCCGCAGCAGATCGTGGGCGTAGCTGTCGAGCGGCGCCACGTCGGTGGCGCCCGCGACGAGCGCCTCGAGCGCGCGGCGCGGCGTGAAGACCGGGCCGACGGTCTCCGCATAGAGGCGCGGGCGTTCCGGGGTCCGGTAGCGCAGCAGGTGGTGGCGGACCGCGTTGTAGCCGGAGTGCGAGCTCGGGATCGTATAGGCGAGGCGGTGGCCGAAGGTGTCGCCGAGCGTGCGGAACGGGCTCTCGGCCTGCACGACAAAATCCGTGAAGTAGACGGGCTTGCCGCCATAGCGCGTGGCGGCGGGGATGGGCGCCGCGACGGGCACAAGGGCGCGCGGGTCCTTGGCGAAGGGCAGGCCGCAGATAAAGGTCGCAGCGAGATCGGTGCGCTCCCAGAGCTCCTCGAGCTTCGCCGGGAATGCGTGGTCGATGATCTCGAGGGCCACGCCGCTCTCCGAGCCCACCCATTCGAAGAGCCGACGCCAAGCCGCGGCGGCACCGGGCGCCACGGAATACATGCGGGCATTGGCGATACGGGTCATCGGCGCTCCTCCGCAAATACCAGTTGCTGGCCCAGCCCCATGCGGCGGGCCTTCGCCAGCATGGCGTGGCCCACGGCGACATCGGTGATGCTGAGGCCGCGATGCCAGAACAGGATGGTCTCGCGCTCGCTCTCGCGGCCGGGCTTCGAGCCCGCGACGATCTGGCCGAGCTCGGCGTGCAGCGTCCGCTCCGAGAGTTTGCCCGCCTCGACATTGGCGCGGAGCGCGCCGAACGGCCCTTGCCGGCATTGGCCCCAGTCGTCCACCACCAGCTTGTCCATGATGTCGGTGAGCGAGAGCTCGACCGCGCTCATGGTGCCATAGGGCATCACGAGCGCGCCGGGCTTGATCCACTCGGTCTTGAGGAGGGGCGCGGGCTCGACCAGGCGCGAGGCTTCCACCACGATGTCGGCGCCCCTGATGCAGCTCTCCCAATCCTCCGTCACGATCACGGGCTTGCCGAGGTCGCGCGAGAGCCGCTCGCCAAAGGCCGTGCGGCTCTCGGGACGGCGCGAATGCACGCGGATCTCCTTGAAGCCGAAGAGCCGGTCGAGCAGCCGCACGTTCCAATAGGCGGTGCCGCGCGCGCCGATATGGCCGAGCACGGCGCTCTCCTTGCGCGCGAGGTATTTGGCGCCGATCGCCGTCACCGCGCCGGTGCGCATGTCCGTGATGTCGCTGGCGTCGATCACGGCGACGGGCGTGCCGGTCTTGAGATCGAACAGGTTGAGCAGCGCCATCTCCGAGCGCAAGCCGTGCTTGTAGTTATCGACGTAGTCGCTGACGATCTTCACCCCCGCGACCCCCAACGGCGCCACGTAGCCGCGCAGCACGTTGAAGTGTCCGCGTATGGTCTTGGGATCGGGCACCAAGTGCACGCGCGGCTCTATCACGGTCTGGGCGCTGCCCTGCGCGCGCAGCACGTCCTCCGTCGCCCTGAGCAACTCGTCGTCGCTGAGCGCGAGCTTTTCGATCTCGGGCCCGCCGAGATAGGTCAGGTGGATCGTGGGCATCGGTGCTTCCTCATCCCCGCATCCGCGTGCCTTCGGGATCGAAGAGCGGCACTGGCGTGATGCTCGCGGGGCAGCGGTTGCCGATGATCTCGATCTCGAAGCCCTCCGTCGCGCCGGCCAGCTCCGCGGGGACATAGCCGAGCGCCACGGATTTTCTCACGTGGTGCGCATAGCCGCCGGAGGTGATCCAGCCCACGACCTTGCCCTCGTGCCAGACCGGCTCGTCCCCGATGCAGTCGGCGCCGGCGTCCTTGACCACGAAGGTGACGAGCCGGCGCTTCGGGCCGGCTTCCTTCTCCTTCATCGCGGCGTCGCGACCGATGAAGTCGTTCTTGCGCAGATGGACGAAGCGGCCGAGCCCGGCCTCGAACGGCCCGTAGATCGGCCGGTACTCCCGCGCCCAGCTGCCGAAGCTCTTCTCCAGGCGGAGCGAGTTGAGCGCGCGCCCACCGAAGAGCCGCAAGCCCAGGTCGCGGCCCGTCTCGGTGAGCAGGTTATAGAGCGCGCGCTGATAGTCCACATCGACCCAGAGCTCGTAGCCGAGATCGCCGGTGAAGGTGATGCGGCCCACCTTGGCGGGGATCATGCCGAGGTCCATCTCGCGGAACGAGAGGAACGGGAAACCCGCGGTCGAGACGTCGACGTGAGTCAGGCGCTGGAGCAGCTCGCGCGAGCGCGGGCCCGCGATCGAGAAGCCCGTCAGCTCCGAGCGCAACGGCCGGACCGCGACGCCACGGTCCGGGAGCTGCGCCTCGAACCAGCGCATGTGATAGTCCTCGGCGATGCCGGAGCCGAATATATAGAAGCGCTCGGGCCCAGCCTTGGCGACCGTGAAGTCGCCGATCAGCTTCCCCTTTGGGTTCAGCATGGGCGCGAGCGCGAGCCGGCCCTGCTGCGGTATGCGCGCGACCAGGAGATGCGAGAGCCACGCCTCGGCGCCCGCGCCCGTCACCTCGTACTTGGCATAGGTCGAGATCTCCATCAGGCCGACACGTGTCCTGACCGCGCTGCATTCCGCGCCCGCGGTGTCGTGGGCGTTCGAGCGGCGGAAGGTCACGTCCTCCTCCGGCTTCATGCCGTCGCGCGCGAACCAGAGCACGTGCTCGAGCCCGAAGGAGACGCCGAACACCGCGCCCTCGGCCTTGAGCCGGTCGTAGACCGGCGTGGTGCGCAGCGGCCGTGCGGCCGGCAGCTCCTCGTTGGGGAAGCGGATCCGGAAGCGGCGCGAATAATTCTCGCGCACCTTGGCATTGGTGTAGGCGAGCGTCGCCCAGTCGCCGAAGCGTGCGACGTCCATGCCCCAGATGTCGAAACCGGGATCGCCGTCGATCATCCAGTTGGAGAGCGCGAGCCCAACGCCGCCGCCCTGGCTGAAGCCCGCCATCACGCCGCAGGCCAGCCAATAATTCCGGAGCCCGCGGACCGGGCCGATCACGGGGTTGCCGTCGGGCGCGAAGGTGAAGGGGCCGTTGATCACCTTCTTGATGCCCGCGCGCTCGATCGCCGGATAGTGCCTGAAGCCGACCTCGAGGCTGGGCGCGATGCGCTCGAGATCGGGCTGCAGCAGCTCGTGGGTGAAGTTCCAGGGCGTCTCGCGCTCGGACCAGGGAACGCCCGCGCGCTCATAGGTGCCCATCAGCATGCCGGTGCCTTCCTGGCGCATATAGATCTCGCCCTCGAAGTCGATGACGTGGAGCATCTCCGACTTCGACGCCTTGACCTCGGGTATCTCCTCGGTGATGAGGTACTGGTGCTCCATGGCGAGCACGGGCAGCTCGAGCCCGACCATGCGGCCGACCTCGCGCGCCCAGAGCCCACCGGCATTGACGACGTGCTCGGCGTGGATGTTTCCCTTGTCGGTGATCACGGTCCAGGAGCCGTCGGGCCGGTGCTCGAGCGCGGTCACTCGGGTGAAACGGTAGATCTCCGCGCCCTGGATGCGGGCCGCCTTGGCATAGGCGTTGGTGACGCCGGCGGGATCGACGTGACCCTCGATGGGATCGTAGAGGGCCCCGGTGAAGTACTTCTTCTCCATCAGCGGAAACTGCCGCGCGGCCTCGTCGATATCGACGAACTCCATCGCCATGCCGAGATAGCGGCCGCGCGCGTGGGCCTGCTTCAGCCAATCGAGCCGGTCCTGGGTCCCCGCGAGCATCAGCCCGCCGGTGATGTGGACGCCGCAGGACTGGCCGGAGATCTCCTCGATCTCCTTGTATAGGTTGATGGTGTACTGCTGGAGCTTGGCGACGTTGGGATCGAGGTTCACCGTGTGCATGCCGCCCGCCGCATGCCAGGTCGAGCCCGAGGTGAGCTCGTCGCGCTCCACCAGAACGACGTCCTTCCAGCCCCCTTTGGTCAGGTGATAGAGCACGCTGCACCCGACCACGCCGCCGCCGATCACCACCACCTGTGCATGAGATTTCATCGCCCGCCCGTTCCTTTGCCGGTTCCCCGGGCGATCATAAGTCAGAAGCGCGCGGCGCGCATCGGTGGCATCGGTGCGCCCGAGCCCGCTGTCCCGGGCCAAAACTTGCGCCGCCACTCGCTTGGGGTTAGCGTTCGAGCGAAGCGGCGCCTTTCTATCGCGGCGCAGACCGCGATGGCGCCCGCCAACAAAACCGACAGAGGAGGAGCAGTCATCATGGCATCGAGAAAACCCAGGGATTCAGACCACCCGAAGGTGCACGAGGCGTTTCGGCTCATGAAGAGCGGGCGCATGGACCGGCGCGAGTTCATTCGAGTGGCGGCGCTGCTCGGGACCTCCGCAACGGCGGCCTATGCGCTCGCCGGCCTGCCCGAGCCCGCTTATGCCGCGGGCACCCTGCCCTTCCCCGCCGACGACCCCAAGGCCAAGTCGGGCGGCATCCTCAAGATCGCGCAGCCGGTCCAGAAGATGGAGGACCCCGCGACCTATTCCTGGGTGGAGATGTCGAACCAGACGCGCCACACCGTGGAGTATCTCGTCATGACCGGCCCGGACAACGTGACGCGTCCGATGCTGGCCGAGAGCTGGACCGCGGCGGAGGACCTGAAGACCTGGACCTTCAATTTGCGCAAGGGCGTGGTGTGGCACAACGGCGAGGAGTTCACTGCCGACCACGTCCGCTGGAACATCGAGCGCTGGCTCGACCCCAAGACCGCCTCGTCGAACGTCGGCCTGTCTGTCTTCTCGGCGATGGTCGAGGAGACGCCGGAGAAGGACGCCAAGGGCAAACCCATCAAGCGGCTGTCCAAAAGCGCGATCGAGGTCGTCGACAAGAATACGATCCGGTTCCACCTGTCGAAGCCGGTGCTGTCGGCGCCGGAGGACTGCTACAACTATCCGACCGCGATCGTGCACCCGTCCTTCAAGGCGCCGCTTTCCGACAACATGATCGGCACCGGGCCCTTCCAGCTGGCGGAGTTCCGGGTCGGCGACCGCTGCATCCTGAAGCGCGTCACCAAGCTGAAGGACGGCAAGGACTTCAACTACTGGGGTGGGAAGGTCTATCTCGACGAGATCCACTACTACAATTTCGAGGCCGACAATCAGCTCTCGGCCTTCGCCTCCGGCGACGTCGACGGCGTCTATTCGTTCTCTGTCGAGCAGATGGATCTCGCCAAGTCGCTCCCAGGCGTCATCCACATCGCGCGCACGGCCCAGACGGTTGCCTGCCGCATGCAGGTCGATCAGAAGCCGTTCACGGACAAGCGGGTGCGCCAGGCTGTCTGCAAATCGGTCGACAATGAGGCGGTGAAGAAGCTGGTCTATTCCGATGGCGGCGACAGCGGACAGAACCACCACGTGGCTCCGGTCCATCCCGACTTTGCTGCGCTCCCGCCGCTGAAGCGGGACGTCGCCGCGGCGAAGCAGCTCCTGAAGGAGGCCGGCTTCGAGAACGGTATCGAGCTCACCATCGACGTCGGCAACACCGATGGTCCCTGGCATCAGACCGTCGCCGAGGCGATGCGCGATCAAATGAAGGAAGCGGGCATCACGCTCAAGATCAACGTCATGCCGGCGGCCAAGTTCTGGGAAATCTGGGATAAGACGCTGTTCGGCGTCACCGCCTGGACCCACCGCCCGCTCGGGACCATGGCGATGTCGCTCGCCTATCGCACGGGCGTGCCCTGGAACGAGACGCACTACGCGAACCCCGAGTTCGACAAGGCGCTCGACGCGGCCGAGGCGACGCTCGATGTCGAGGAACGCAAGCCCAAGCTGATGAAGGCGGCGAAGATCCTGCAGGACGATGCCGTGATGATCATGCCGCTGTTCCGGCCGATCTACACGATCGTCACCAAGAACGTGCAGGGGTACGAGGGTCACCCGACCCAATACCATCAGTTCAACAAGGTCTGGAAGGCCTGAGGACACTCTGACGTCGGGCCCGGGAGACGGATCCCGGGCCTGACGCCATCATCGAAAGCGCCGTAAAAACCCACCCATGCTCAAGCTCATCGGCAACCGCCTCCTCCAGATGGTTCTCATCATGGCGGTGGTGTCGCTGGTGATCTTCGCCATCTTCGACAGCGACAAGTTCAAGCGGCAGATCGCGGTGGCGGAGCTCGGCGGCTTCGCCGTCTCCGCGCTCTCGGACCAGGACTATGAGGCCTGGCTCGACCGCAAGGGCCTCAACGTGCCGTTCTACGAGCGCTATCTCAAGTGGGTCGGCGGCGTCATGACCGGCGATCTCGGCCGGTCCTTCGAGAAGAACGAGCCGGTCACCCGGCTGCTCGGCGACCGCCTCGTCAACACGGGCATCCTTGCCTTCTGGGTCTTCGCGCTGATGGTGCCGCTTTCGCTGACGCTCGGGATCATCGCGGGCATGAGGGAGGGCGCGTTCAGGGACCGCGCGGTATCCTTCATCGCGGTGCTCACGACCTCGCTGCCGGAGATCGCCACCGCGATCGTGCTCACGGTGATCTTCGCGCTCGGTCTGCAATGGGTCCCCGCGAACTCGGCCATG
>DATMMM010000014.1:0-11482 GCA_035569735.1 Allostellaceae bacterium
GTGGCGGTGGCGCCTTCGCGCAGCGTGCCCGAGAGCTTCATGCCCACGACCTCCGGCAGCACCATCGAGATGGGCTGGCCCAGCATCGCAGCCTCGGCCTCGATGCCACCGACGCCCCAGCCCAGCACCGACAGGCCGTTCACCATGGTGGTGTGGCTGTCGGTGCCGACGAGCGTGTCGGGATAGGCCACGGTCTTGCCGTTCTCCTCGGTGGTCCAGACCACGCGCGCGAGATATTCGAGGTTCACCTGGTGGCAGATGCCGGTACCCGGCGGCACCACGCGGAAATCGTCGAAAGCGGTCTGGCCCCAGCGCAGGAAGGCGTAGCGCTCGCCGTTGCGCTCGAACTCGTGGCGCACGTTGTCGCGGAAGGCCGCGGGCGAGCCGAAGCTGTCGATCATCACGGAGTGGTCGATCACGAGGTCGACCGGCGAGAGCGGATTGATCTGCTGCGCGTTGCCGCCGAGCTTGACCATCGCCTCGCGCATGGCGGCGAGATCGACCACGGCGGGAACACCGGTGAAATCCTGCATCAGCACGCGCGCCGGACGGAACGCGATCTCGCGCTCGGAGCTCCGGCTCTTGAGCCACTCCGCCATCGCCTTGATATCGTCGACCATCACCGTACGGCCGTTCTCCAGCCGCACCAGGTTCTCCAGCAGCACCTTGAGCGAGAAGGGGAGCCGCGAGATGTCGCCGAGCCCCGCCGCCTTCGCCGCGGCATCCAGGCTGAAGTACTCGTATTTCTTGCCGTCGACTTCGAGCGTGCGGCGGGCTTTCAGCGTGTCGTGGCCGGTGACGGACATGCGAGGTCTCCTGGCGATGGGGAGCGCGGCCCCGTTTGAAGCACCGGGCGGCGGCGGCCCGCTGCTACCGCTTACTGCCGGCGAGATCAAGGGGCCGGATTGAAGCAGGCGGCGCCCGCGCCTAGTATCTTTCGAGGAGCTTAGCGCATTTTCGATTATTTCACCCCCTGGCAAAGGATGTCCGGATGAACGCGACCCCGTCGATGGCCGAACGCGCGGACGCACTGGAGCACCAAAAGATGCGCGAGCTCGATGTGCTGATCGCGGATTCCGCGTTCTTCACCATGGCCGAGGGGATCAATCAGGAAGGCCTGGGCGCCAAGCTGGTGCGCGAGAATCCCGGCAAATACATGCTGATGGGCGACGATCCGCGGCTCCCGAAGATGCCGGCGAAGCCGACGCTGATCGATTTCTTCAAATACCGCTTCGGCCCCGGCCAGCATCTGCTGCAGAGCGCGGCGCATGCGCGCGACACCGGCCAGGCCGAGAAGATCCAACTCGCCTGCCTCGTCCACGACATCGCGGTGCTCGCCTTCATCCGCGGGGATCACGGCTATTGGGGCGCGCAGCTCATCGAGCCCTACGTGGACGAGGAGGTAAGCTGGGCCGTGCGCACGCATCAGGCGCTGCGCTTCTACCCCGACGAGTCCGTGGGCTACGGATATCCGGAGTCCTACGTCCGGTTCTTCGGACCCGATTATAAACCCGACCCCTATATCGAGGACGAGTACCGCCGCGCCCGCGCACACAAATGGTACATGACCGGGCGCATGATCACGGTCTGCGACATCTATGCCTTCGACCCCAGCAAGAAGGTGAGGCTCGAGGAGTTCACCGACGTGATCGGCCGGCATTTCAGGCAGCCGGAGGAAGGCCTCGGCTACGACAACAGCCCGGTCGCGCATATGTGGCGCGCGATGATCCGGCCGACCAAGTTCCTCTGAGCAGAGCTCGCCCCCTCCACGCGATCGTGAGCCGGCAACGGCCATGCCGCGGCTTGACCGGGTATCGGCTTTGGGCCTAACTAGGCTCGCACTGGCGCATGCCAGATAGGCGAAAAACGCAAGACTAGGGGAGGCTTGCGGGGGCTTCAGCCGGTTGCACACGCGCCGCGAGGTGGCGGCGCCGGCCCCTGCGGAGAGACGGAATGGCGCTCGCCGAGACCGAGACCGCGATCGAGCCCCGGCCGCGCGCCGCCGCAGGCGAGGCCGCGCGGGACACCTTCCCCAAGCTGCTGCTGGAAAATGCGCGGCTGCGCGGGCAGCGGCCCGCCATCCGTGAGAAAGACTACGGCATTTGGCAGAGCTGGAGCTGGGCCGAGGTCGCCCGCGAGACGCAGGATTTCGCCCTCGGCCTGGCGGCGCTCGGCTTCAAGCGGGGCGACAAGCTCGGCATCATCGGCGACAACCGGCCGCGGCTTTACTGGGCGATCACCGCCGCGCAGTGCCTGGGCGGCGTTCCCGTGCCGGTCTACCAGGACGCGGTCGCGGCCGAGATGGAGTACGTGCTCGACCACGCCGAGGTGCGCTTCGTGGTCGCCGAGGACCAGGAGCAGGTCGACAAGGTGCTCTCGGTGCGCGAGCGGCTGCCGCGCCTGGAGGCGATCCTCTACTGCGACGCCCGCGGGATCCGGCACTACGACCACGGCACGCTCACCCGCTTCACGGACGTCCAGGAGAAGGGCCGCGCGTTCGCCAAGGCGCAGCCGGGCCATCTCGAAGCGGAGATCGCCCAGGGCAACGGCGCCGACGTCGCGATCATCCTCTACACCTCCGGCACCACGGGCCAGCCCAAGGGCGTGATGCTGACCTTTGACAACATCATCCTGATGGCGCGGAGCGGCATCGCGTTCGAAGGGCTGCGCGAGGACGACGAAGTGCTGGCCTACCTGCCGATGGCGTGGGTCGGCGACAACGTGTTCTCCTTCGCGCAATCCTATTGCGCCGGATTTTGCGTGAGCTGTCCCGAATCGGGCGCCACCGTGATGACCGATTTGCGCGAGCTGGGCCCGACTTATTTCTTCGCCCCACCGCGCATCTGGGAAAACATCCTGACCCAGGTGATGATCCGGATGGAGGACGCGGGCGCGCTCAAGCGCTCACTGTTCCGGGCCTTCATGGCGCTCGCGCGCCGAGTCGGGGGCAAGCTCCTCGACGGCGAGCCCGTCTCGATCCGCGATCGCGTGCTCTATGCGCTCGGCCGCGCGCTGATATACGGACCCCTCAAGAATACGCTCGGCTTCAGCCGCATCCGCATCGCCTACACCGCGGGCGAGGCGATCGGCCCGGACATCTTCAATTTCTATCGCTCGCTGGGCATCAACATCAAGCAGCTCTACGGCATGACGGAATGCTCGGTGTTCCTGTGCATCCAGCCCAATGGCCAGGTGCGCGCGGACACGGTCGGGACGCCGGTCGGCGGCGTCGAGCTGAAAATCGCCGAGGACGGCGAGGTGCTCTACAAGAGCCCCGGCGTGTTCGCGGGCTATTTCAAGAATGCGCAGGCGACAACGGAGACAAAGCGCCCGGACGGATGGGTGCATTCGGGCGACGCCGGCTTCCTCGACGACGCGCATCACCTCCACATCATCGATCGCGCCAAGGACGTGGGGAAGCTCGAGGACGGCACGCTGTTCGCGCCCAAATTCCTGGAGAACAAGCTCAAGTTCTTCCCCTACATCCGCGAGGCCGTGGCCTTCGCGCCGGGACGCCCTCATGTCACCGCCTTCATCAACATCGACGCCGAGGCGGTCGGCGACTGGGCGGAGCGGCACGGCATCACCTATGGCGGCTACCAGGAGCTTGCAAGCCTGGATGCGGTCTACGACCTCATCGCGGACTGCGTCGAGCAGGTGAACCGCGATCTGGCGCAAGAGCCGCATCTCGCGGGCTCGCAGATCCATCGCTTCCTCATCCTGCACAAGGAGCTCGACGCCGACGACGGCGAGCTCACGCGCACGCGCAAGGTGCGCCGGCGCTTCATTGGCGAGCGCTTCCGGCCGCTGATCGACGCGCTCTATTCGAGCCGCGAGCGCGCGGAAATCGCGACCGAGGTGACCTTCGAGGACGGGCGCAAGGGCACGCTCAAAGCCGATCTCAAGATCCGCGACGCCAAGACCGCGCCGATACCCGCCACCATCGAGCCGCTGCGCCGCGCGAGCTAGTCCTGATGACATCGGCAAAGCGGATCGGCGAGGTTCTGCTTCACGCCGAAGGCATCAGCTTGTCGTTCGGTGGCGTCCGGGCGCTCACGGACATCAGCCTGGAGATCCGCGAGCACGAGATCCTCGCGATCATCGGACCCAACGGCGCCGGCAAGACCTCCATGCTGAACGTGATCAACGGGTTCTATCACCCGCAGCAAGGCGCCATCACCTATAAGGGCGCCACGCGCCGGCGCATGCGTCCGCACCAGGCGGCCGAGCAGGGGATCGCGCGCACGTTCCAGAACGTGGCGCTGTTCCGCGGGATGACCACGCTCGACAACATCATGACCGGGCGGCTCCTGCGCATGCGCCGCAATTTCCTCTGGCAGGCCCTCTACTACGGCCCCGCGCTCAAGGAGGAGCTGGAGCACCGCGAGTACGCCGAGCGGATCATCGATTTCCTGGAGATCCAGGCGATCCGCAGGACGCCGGTGGGCCAGCTCCCCTATGGCCTGCAAAAGCGCGTCGAGCTGGGCCGCGCGCTCGCGATGCAACCGGAGCTCCTGCTGCTCGACGAGCCGATGGCGGGCATGAACGTCGAGGAGAAGGAGGACATGTGCCGCTTCATCCTCGACGTCAACGACGAGTTCGGCACCACCATCGCGCTCATCGAGCACGACATGGGCGTGGTGATGGACATATCGGACCGCGTGGCCGTCCTCGATTACGGCCGCAAGATCGCCGACGGCGCGCCCGATGCGGTGCGCGCGAACCAGACCGTGATCGACGCCTACCTCGGCGTCGCGCGAGAGGCCTGAGCCAAAACCAATGGCCACGCTCTACGCCCTGTTCGTCGATCCCTTCGCGCAGATGTGGGACAACCCGGAGTTCCTGCTCGAGGTGGTGATCGGCGGCCTCTTGAGCGGAGTGCTCTACTCGCTGGTCGCGTTGGGCTACGTGCTCATCTACAAGGCCTCGGGCGTGTTCAATTTCGCGCAAGGCACCATGGTGCTGTTCGCGGCGCTGACGTTCTCCGGCTGCATCGATCTTCACGTGCCGATCTGGCTCAGCTTCATCATCGTCATCGCCGTGATGGTGGTGCTCGCCTTCGGCATCGAGCGCGTGGTGCTGCGCCCCCTGGTTAACCAGGAGCAGATCATCCTGTTCATGGCGACCATCGGCATCACCTACTTCCTGCGCGGTCTCGGCCAGATCGTCTGGGGCGGCAACGTCCGCACTCTCGACATCGGCTTGCCCAAGGCACCAATGATCATCGGGGGCGTGCTGGTGAACGCCTTCGACCTCGTGAGCGCGGCGGCAGCGGGCTCGCTGGTTGCGATCCTCGCCGTGTTCTTCCAGAAGACCGCGGTCGGCCGCGCGCTCCGCGCGGTCGCGGACGACCACCAGGCGGCGCAAGCGGTCGGGATTCCGCTCAAGACCATCTGGGTCATCGTGTGGACCACCGCGGGGATCGTGGCGCTGGTCGCGGGCATCCTCTGGGGCACCAATCTGGGCGTGCAGTTCTCGATCGAGCTGGTGGCGCTCAAGGCCCTGCCGGTGCTGATCCTCGGCGGCTTCACCTCGGTGCCCGGCGCGATCGTCGGCGGCCTGATCGTGGGTGCCGGCGAGAAGGTCGCCGAGGTGTTCTGGGGCCCGGCCTTGGGCGGCGCCATCGAGGACTGGTTCGCTTACATGCTGGCGCTCGCCTTCCTGCTGGTCAGGCCGCAGGGCCTGTTCGGCGAGCGCATCATCGAGCGGGTCTGAGGCATGCTTTACCGCGAGGCCGGGCAATTCAAGACAAGCTACGTCGCCGACCAGGCGATTTTTCCGATCCTGCAGGATCGGATCTTCGTCGCCTTGATCCTGGCCGTCGCCTTTGTCGGCATACCCGTGCTCGCGATCTCCGCCGGCGCGGAGGCCTACTGGCTCGGCACCATCATGGTGCCGCTGCTGGCCTACGCGCTGGCGGCGATCGGCCTCAACATCCTTACGGGCTATGCGGGGCAAGTCTCGCTCGGCACCGGCGGCTTCATGGCGGTGGGCGCCTTCGCCGCCTACAAGCTCGCCACGGCCTTCCCATGGCTCAACGTGGTGCTCGTGTTCCTGCTGGCGGGGTTGGTCACCGCGGCGGTCGGCATCATGTTCGGCTTTCCGAGCCTGAGGATAAAAGGCTTCTACCTCACGGTGGCGACGCTCGCCTCGCAATTCTTCCTGATCTGGCTCTTCAACAAGGTCCCCTGGTTCACGAACTACGCGCCCTCCGGCGTGATCAACGCGCCGCCGCGCGCGGTGTTCTCCGACATTTTCGTCACCGGCTCGGAGGCTCGGCCGCTCGCGAAGTATTACTTCGTGCTGGTGATCGTGACGGTCCTGGCGCTTGCGGCGAAGAACCTCGTGCGCGGCCGCGTGGGGCGCGCCTGGATGGCGATCCGCGACATGGACATCGCCGCGGAGATCATCGGCATCCGGCCGCTCCAAACCAAGCTCCTCGCCTTCGCCGTCAGCTCGTTCTACTGCGGCATCGCCGGCGCGCTCTGGGCGCACGTTTACACCTCCAGCGTCGAGGCGCTCGCCTTCGATATCGACACCTCGTTCACCGTGCTTTTCATGATCATCATCGGCGGGCTCGGCAGCATCCTGGGCTCGTTCCTGGGCGCGGCCTTCATCACGCTGCTGCCGCTCTTCCTCGAGAACGTGCCGCCGAAGCTGGGGCTCGCGATCTCCGTGAACCTCGTCACCAACATCCAGCAGATCATCTTCGGCGCGCTCATTGTGTTCTTCCTGATCGCGGAGCCGCGGGGTCTCGCCCGGCTCTGGCAGATTGGCAAGGAAAAGCTTCGGCTTTGGCCTTTCCCGCATTGACGGGCATCACGAGGTCGTCACTGGCAAATTTGCGCCTTCGGGAGCCGAATGCTACGGTTCAGTCCTGTTTTAAAGGCTCGAAGGCGCGGATTTGCGCGCGAATTCGAGCGATAAATGACGCATCAAGTTGGGAGGTTCGCATGCATCTGAAAAGACTGGGCGTGATCGCCGCCGCGGCAACGAGTCTCGGGATCGGCCTCTGGGCAGACGGCGCGCTGGCGCAGAACGAGCAATTCATTCCGCGCCTGGTCTATCGCACCGGGACCTACGCGCCGAACGGCATCCCGTTCGCCGATGGTTATGCCGACTATCTCGACATGCTGAACGCGCGCGACGGCGGCATCAACGGCGTCAAGCTTGCCTATGAGGAATGCGAGACCGCCTACGACAACAGCAAGGGCGTCGAGTGCTATGAGCGCTTGAAGGGCAAGGGTCCGACCGGCGCGGCGCTGGTCGATCCGCTCTCGACGGGGATCACCTACGCGCTGATCGAGCGCGCCACCGCCGACAAGATCCCGGTGGTCTCCATGGGCTACGGCCGCGCCGATGCGAGCTATGGCGCGGTATTCCCCTATGTCTTCACGCTGCCGGCGACCTATTGGGCGCAGGCCAACGCGTTCATCAAATACGTGGCGGCCCAGGACGGCGGCTTCGAGAAGCTCAAGAGCGAGAAGATCGCGCTCGTTTACCACGACAGCGCCTACGGCAAGGAGCCGATCGGCACGCTGGAAAGGCTTGCGGCCAAATACGGCTATACCTTCGAGAAGTTCCCGGTGTCGCCTCCGGGCATCGACCAGAAGGCAATCTGGCTGCAGATCCGGCAGAAGCGGCCCAACTGGGTGTTCATGTGGGGCTGGGGCATCATGAACTCGACCGCGATCAAGGAAGCGGCCGCGGTCGGCTACCCCATGGACCACTTCATCGGCGTCTGGTGGTCGGGCGCGGAGCCCGATGTCCAGCCCGCAGGCGACGCCGCCAAGGGCTACAAGTCCGGTACTTTCCACGCCACTGGCACCGACTTCAAGGTGATCAAGGACGTTCTCCAATACGTCTACGAGAAGGGCGGCGGCAAGACCACCAAGGAGAAAGTGGGCGAGGTGCTCTATAACCGCGGCGTCGTCAACGCGATCTACGACACCGAGGCGATCCGCACCGCCCAGGAGCACTTCGGCAAGAAGCCGCTCAAGGGCGAGGAAGTGCAGTGGGGCTATGAGCACCTCAACATCAACGCCGCGCGGATCGCGGCGTTGGGCGCAGAAGGCTTGGTGGTGCCCGTGCAGCTCTCCTGTGCCAATCACGAAGGCCAGGGGGACGTCCGGATCCAGCAATGGGACGGCCAGCACTGGAAGTTCGTCTCGGACTGGATCGCGCCCGACCGCGACATGCTGGACGAGATGTACAAGGAATCCGCGCTCGCCTACGCCAAGGAGAAAGGCATCACGCCGCGCGACTGCCCGAAGGTGGGTTCCTGAGCGCATCCGCTTCGTGGGAGATCAAACGTCAAAGCGACCCCTTCACCCTCCCCTCTCCCCGCTGGAGAGAGAGTTGCGTAGGCCTAGCGAGCATAGCGAGCTTAGCCGAAGCTGGGTGAGGGGGATGCCTCCACGAGTTCTGTAACTCGTTCCGTCCGCGACCAACATGCCCACCAGCCGCGCCCTGCTCTCCGTCAGCAATATCGAGGTGATCTACAATCACGTCATCCTCGTGCTGAAGGGCGTGTCGCTGGAGGTTCCCGAGGGCGGCATCGTGGCCCTCCTTGGAGCCAACGGCGCTGGCAAGACCACCACCTTGAAGGCGATCTCCAACCTGCTGCGCGGCGAGCGCGGCGAGGTGACCAAGGGCGCGATCTCCTATCGCGGCGAGCGCGTCGAACGGCTCACGCCCAACGATCTCGTCAAGCGCGGCGTGATCCAGGTAATGGAAGGCCGGCACTGCTTCGGCCACCTCACCGTGGAGGAGAACCTGCTCACGGGCGCCTTCACGAGGAGCGACGGCCGCGGCGCCGTGCGCGCCGAGCTCGACCGCGTCTACACGTATTTTCCGCGCCTCAAGGAGCGGCGACAGAGTCTCGCCGGCTACATCTCCGGCGGAGAGCAGCAGATGACCGCGCTCGGCCGCGCGCTGATGGCACGCCCCAACATGATCCTGCTGGACGAGCCCTCGATGGGCCTGGCGCCGCAGATCGTCGAGGAGATCTATGAGATCGTGCGCCGCCTCAATCGCGAGGGCAAGGTGAGCTTCTTGCTGGCAGAGCAGAACACCAACATCGCGCTTCGCTATGCCGATTACGGCTACATCCTCGAGAACGGCCGCGTGGTGATGGACGGCGCCGCCGAGCGGCTGCGGGCCAACGACGACGTCAAGGAATTCTACCTCGGCCTCTCCGCCGGCGGCCGCAAGAGCTACCGGGACGTCAAGCACTACCGCCGCCGCAAGCGCTGGCTGACGTGAGCGCTGCCGACTTCTATGACACGCTCGAGACCCGCGACCCCGAGGCGCGCGAGCGGGAATTGCTGGCGGCGCTGCCGCGCCAGATCGCGCACGCCAAGGCGCATGCGCCGGCGCTCGCAGCGCTCCTCCGCGACATCGAGCCTGAGAGCGTCCGCTCGCGCGCGCACCTCGCCAAGTTGCCGGTGCTGCGCAAATCCGAGCTGATCGAGCGGCAGAAGCGGGCGCCGCCCTTCGGGGGCCTCGCGGCGGTCGAGCCCGGCGCGCTCGCGCGCGTCTTCATGTCACCGGGGCCGATCTACGATCCCGAGGGCAAAGCGCGGGACTACTGGCGCATGGCGCGCGCGCTCTTCGCCGCGGGCTTCCGCGCGGGCGACCTCATCCACAATTGCTTCGCCTATCACCTGACGCCCGCGGGCTCCATGCTGGAGACCGGCGCGCAAGCGCTGGGTTGCGCGGTGATCGCCGGCGGCACCGGCCAGACCGAGTTGCAACTCAAGGCGATCGAGCACCTGAGGCCACAGGGCTACGTCGGCACGCCCTCCTTCCTGCGCATCATCCTGGAGAAGGGCCGCGAGCTCGGCGCCGATCTCTCGTCGATGAAGAAGGCCCTGGTCTCCGGCGAGGCATTCCCGCCCACGCTGCAGAAGGAGATCGCGGGCTACGCGATCGACGCGCTGCAATGCTACGCCAGCGCCGACCTCGGCCTCATCGCCTATGAGAGTCCGGCGCGGGAGGGGATGATCCTGGACGAGAGCATCCTCGTGGAGATCGTGCGGCCCGGCACCGGCGATCCCGTGGCCGAGGGCGAGGTGGGCGAGGTCGTCGTGACCACGCTCACGCCCGACTATCCGCTGATCCGCTTCGCCACCGGCGATCTCTCCGCGATCCTCCCCGGGCACAGCCCGTGCGGGCGGACCAACGCGCGCATCAAAGGCTGGATGGGCCGCGCCGACCAGACCATCAAGGTCAAGGGCATGTTCGTCCACCCGACCCAGGTGGCGGAAGCGGTGCGGCCGCATCGCGACGTGCTGCGCGCGCGCCTCGTCGTCACTCAGGAGAATCAGACCGATGTGATGACGCTCCATGCCGAAGTCGCCGCCGGCACGGACCCGGCGCTTGCCGTGCGTCTCGCCGAGAGCCTGCAGGCCGTGACCAAGCTCAAGGGCAAGGTCGCGCTGCAGGCGCCGGGGAGCCTCCCGAACGACGGCAAGGTGATCGAGGATAAGCGCACGCTTGTGTGACCCGGTCCAGCGGACTTCGGCGGCTTACATTAAATAAAATCAATGTCTTAGCGGTCGAATAAATCACGCTTTCGCCACGATTCCAGCGAATTGCGGTCGCATTCCCGAGGTCTTATTGCAGGGTGGAAACGGCAGTGATGCTGCTTCCCAACCTCCGCAAAGCGGTCATTCCCCCGACCGCTTCCTTAGACGGCCCCGGATTTTCCCCTCCGGGGCCGTCTTTTTCTTGGAAGCCACGGGCGCCGGCCGTGGCATCATCCACCTCCCGGAGCATGTTCCCTTTGACTGGAATCGTGGCGATGACGTGCCCCCCTCCGCTCCTGAGCTTGTCGAAGGAGGGGAGAGGGAGGGACCCAGCGCGTCAGCGCTGGGAGGGTGAGGTGTGGTGCCGCAGCATGATCGTGTCCGGCATCGATACGCACCTCACCCGCTCGCTGCGCTCGCGACTTCTCCCCCCGCGAGCGGGCGGAGAGGTGCTCGTCGAGCCCTATCCAGCAAAAGTGAATCCGCTCTGAGGGTCGACGTTCAAATCTGCCCTCGTGTCCCGATCCTCGCCATCTGCCGCAGGCCCGTTCGAGGGGCGCGGGCTCGCCTGCAAGCGGGGCGAGCGGCTGGTGTTCGAGGGGCTCGAATTCGAGCTCGCGCCCGGCGGCGCGCTGGTGCTGACCGGCCCCAACGGCAGCGGCAAGTCGAGCCTGCTGCGCTTGATGGCGGGGCTGACGCCGCCGCTCCTGGGTGCGCTCTCGTGGGACGGCACGGCGGTGGCGGAAGACCCCGCGGCGCATCGCGCGCGGCTACACCTAGTCGGACATCAGGACGCGCTGAAGCCGGTGCTGACGGTGGCCGAGACGCTCGCGTTCTCCGCGGCGCTGCGTGAGACATCCGTTGATCGCGTGCTGCCCGCCTTGCAGCGATTTCATCTGGCGGAGCTCGCGGATCTGCCGTGCCGCGTCCTCTCGGCGGGCCAGCGCCGGCGC
>DATMMM010000015.1:0-2754 GCA_035569735.1 Allostellaceae bacterium
GGTTTTTGCGGAAGAGCTACCGGTCCTCGCAGCGCCTGCAGAGCCGGTGGAGATCCCCTCCCCCGCTCACGCGTCGATGGCGGAGCTGCCGGATCAGCGCGAGCCGGAGAACGCCGAATTCCCGACCCTCTTGGAGGAGTCGGAGGAACCCGCCGCCGAAATCGCCGAGGCTACGCCAGCCCCGATGGCTCAGGCCGAGCCCGCACCGGCGGCCTTCGAGGAAGAGCCGCCGATCCTCGCAGCGCCCGCGGAGCCGATGGCGATATTGCCGCCGGAACAGCCGCCGCGCAGCGAAGTCTCGATCGAGCCGGAGGGTCTCGCTTCCGCCGTTATCGCGCAAGAACCGGAGCAGCCGGCGCTCGCTCCCGATCCGGATGTCGAGACCCGAGCCGCTGCGCCGGCATTCGAAACGGCGGCTGAAGCGCCGGCATCGGGTGCCGAGCCGGAGGATCAGCGCGAGCCGCCGCGGATGGCGGTGTCCGCGGTCAAGAAACCCGGCGCTGCCAAGAAAGCAATGCTGGCGCGCCTCGCCGAGATGTTGGAGATGGCGCTCTCCGCGAAGCGGTCCGCCCGCAATGCCGACAATCGCCAGGTCGCATCCGAGGTCGAGTCGCCCGCGCCGATATCGGAGACGGCCGCGGTCGTCTCGGTCGAGGCCCCGATCGATCTCGTCCCACCTGCGCCGATTGACTATGCGGACGCAGTGCAGGCCGAGGCAGTCGCGCTGCCGGAGGCGGTCAGCACGGCAACCGCGGCCGCGCCGCCGGCTGATCCGTCGCCGGAAATCTCCGATAGCCCTGAGCTGCAGCCGTCTGTGGAGGCGGGCCCATCCGAGCCGGCGATCGGCGCGCCGGATAGCTTCCCCATCGAGACCGATGAACCGCTGCCGGAAGCACCGGCGACGGTCGGCACCGCGACGATGGCCGACGAGCCCCCACCCGCGGCCGAGCCCGAAGCAGAGCTGGCAGCGCTCGCCGTTGCGCATGAGCTAGAACCGACGGCCGAGACCTCTCTGCCGCGAGAGCACGAGGGCTTGTCGGAAGACGCCTCGCCATCGCCGCTGCCCGAGGACACTGCCTTCATCGAAGTGCTGCCGGCCGTGGCCACCGCCGATGCATTACCTCCAGATCCAGCCACCGAACCCGTGCCGGACGCAGCGTCTCCCGTCTCCGCGGAGCCGTCAGAGAGCAGCGTCTCTCCGGAAGAGCTCGTCGTGGCACCTCTCGAGGCTCCGCCTGTCTATACGGAGGAGCATCCGGGAGAGATGGAGCAACCGGGATCCGACGCGCCGAGCGCGGAAGACCAGGTTTCGCTCGCCGCCGAGGCAGCGCCGCATCCCGCCGAGCACTCGATCGATGGAGAGCCTGAGGCCGCGGCTCCGATCGAGGCTGCACCCGTCATGGAACCAGCCGCGGCGGAGGCATCCCCGGCGCCGGTCTCACTTGCCCCCGCCGCCCTCATCGACAAGGACAAGGCCGCGCGCGACGCGCTCGCCAGCAATCTCGCGGACGTGATTCACAACGTCCTCAGCACCACGCAATTCGCGACCAGGGCGATGAAGGCCGACCGTTATTCTTCGGTGCAAGCGATTCAAGCGACCGCCGAGCCTGAGCCGGAAGAGCTGGGCGACGCGGACGAGATCGCGGCGGACGCGCTGCCGCATCCTGTCGCGATCCGCTCGCGGCTCGGCCGCATGGAGCGCGCACTCGCGCTTCTCAGCCTCGGCATGATGATCCTGGTCGGATATTTCGCGCTCTCGCTGTGGCGCGATGACGGCATGGTCGCCGCCCAAGCACCCGTGACCGCCCCCGCCGCGGCGTCCTCGTCCGATCGCGGCAGCGTCGCACGCGGGCTCGGCGCAGCCGCGATCGACACATCCAAGACCTCGGCAGGCCCGGCATCGGGCGAGCCTCGTCCCGGCGATCGACGTTAACGCCGGGTTAATGCCGCTCGCCTAGAACCGATTTGGCCGACGTCGAGACCTCGCAACACAGGAGCGATGATGGACGATACCTCGCCGAGACAAGGGCTGACGCAGGCCTCGACGGGACTCTCCGCCAGGACGCATGCGCCGGGCCAGATCGGCGCGGTGACGGTGGTGTCGGGCTTCAAGCTCTCCTGCGCGCTCTTCGGTGCGGATGCACAGAGCGGCAGTCCGGCGGCTTATGAGCGCGTGCAGATCGGCGACCTCATCAAGGTGCCGACATCCAACACCACCTCCTTCGGTTTCGTCGACAGCCTCGCGCTGAAAGAGCCATCGGGCGGCGGCCGTGCGGTCGCAACCGCCGAGGTCGAGCTGTTGGGCGAGATCCTCACCATTGCCGATGGAAAGCCGGCCGCGTTCGCGCGCGGCATCTCCGTCTATCCCGTGCTCGGCGCGCCGGTGTTTCCGGCCTCGCCCGCGGACCTCGATACCATCTACAGCAAGCCGAACTCGCCGAGCCTGCCGATCGGCGTCCTGCATCAGGATCCCTCCAAGACGGCCTTCCTGATCTCGCAGGAGTTCCTCTGCAAGCACTCGGCGATCCTGGGCACGACGGGCTCGGGCAAGTCCTGCGCGCTCACGGTCGTCCTGCGCTCGCTGCTGAAAGCACACCCGAACGGCCACGTCATCGTGCTCGACCCCCACGGCGAGTACAGCCATGCCTTCGGCAGCATGGCCGAGTCCATCAACACGCATAACATCGAGCTGCCGTATTGGCTGATGAGCGCGGAGGAGATCACCGAGGTCTTGTGCAGCCGGGAGCCGATCTC
>DATMMM010000016.1:0-11127 GCA_035569735.1 Allostellaceae bacterium
ATGATCTCCTTGCGCTGCTCGTAGACGACCTTGCGCTGGTCGTTCATGACATCGTCGTACTTCAGCAGCTGCTTGCGGATCTCGTAGTTGCGCGCCTCGACCTTCTGCTGCGCCTTCTCCAGCGCCTTGTTGATCCAGGGATGGATGATCGCCTCGCCTTCCTTGAGGCCCAAGCTCTGCAGCATCGAGTCCATGCGCTCGGAGCCGAAGATGCGCATGAGATCGTCCTCGAGCGAGACGAAGAATTTCGAGGCGCCGGGATCGCCCTGACGGCCCGAGCGGCCGCGCAGCTGATTGTCGATGCGGCGGCTCTCGTGCCGCTCGCTGCCGACGACGAAGAGCCCGCCGCCCTTGAGGACGACGTCGCGCGCCGCTTCGATCTCGCTGCGGATTGCCTTGGCGCGGCGCTCGCGCTCGACCGGGTCGTCAATACCGCCCGCTTCTTGCCGGAGCCGCATATCGAGGTTGCCACCCAACTGAATGTCCGTGCCGCGGCCCGCCATGTTGGTCGCGATGGTGACGGCGCCGGGCCTGCCGGCCTGCGCGATGATGTAGGCTTCCTGCTCGTGATAGCGCGCGTTCAGCACCTGGTGCGGGATCTTGCGTTTCTTGAACAGTTCCGACAGCTTCTCCGACTTTTCGATGCTGGCGGTGCCGACCAGCACGGGCTGCTGGCGCTCGCGGCACTCCAGCACCTGCTGAAGCACGGCGTCGAACTTCTCGCGTTCGCTCCGGTAGACCTCGTCGTCCCAGTCCTTGCGCAGCACCGGCAGGTTGGTCGGCACCTCGATGACCTCGAGCCGGTAGGTCTCGCCAAGCTCGGTCGCCTCGGTCATGGCCGTGCCGGTCATGCCAGCGAGCTTCGGGAACAGGCGGAAATAGTTCTGATAGGTGATCGAGGCCAGCGTCTGGTTCTCGGTCTGGATCTCGGCGTCTTCCTTGGCTTCGAGCGCCTGGTGCAGGCCGTCGGAATAGCGCCGGCCCTCCATCATGCGGCCTGTGAACTCGTCGATGATGATGACCTTGTTGTCTTTGACGATGTAATCTTTGTCGCGCGAGAACAACTTGTGGGCGCGCAACGCCTGGTTCACGTGATGGACCAGCGCGATGTTGTGAATGTCGTAGAGCGTCCCGGCGGTCAGCAACCCGGTCTGCTGCAGCATGGCCTCGATGCGCTCGACGCCCGATTCCGTCAGCGTCACCGCGCGCTGTTTCTCGTCCTTCTCGAAGTCCTCGGGCAACAGGCTTGGGATCAGCGCGTTGACCCGCCGGTAGAGCTCGGAGGAATCCTCGGTCGGGCCCGAGATGATGAGGGGCGTGCGCGCCTCGTCGATCAGGATCGAGTCCACCTCGTCGACGATCGCGTAGCTGAAGGGCCGCTGCACCATGTCCTGCAGGCGGAACTTCATGTTGTCGCGGAGGTAGTCGAAGCCGAATTCGTGGTTGGTGCCGTAGGTCACGTCCGCGGCATAGGCCTCGCGGCGCTCGGCATCGTTGATCTCATGCACGATGCAGCCGACCTTGAGGCCGAGGAAACGATAGATCTGGCCCATCCACTCGGAATCGCGCTTGGCGAGGTAGTCGTTCACCGTGACGACGTGCACGCCCTTGCCGTCGAGCGCGTTCAAATAGACCGCGAGCGTCGCTACCAGCGTCTTGCCTTCGCCGGTCTTCATCTCCGCGATCATGCCGCGATGCAGCACGATGCCGCCCATGAGCTGCACGTCGAAGTGGCGCTGACCCAGCGTGCGCTTGGAGGCTTCGCGGACGGTCGCAAAGGCGTCGACCAGGAGATTGTCGAGCTCCTCGCCCTGCTCGAGCCGCCCCTTGAGCCACGCCGTGCGCTCCGCGAGTACGGCGTCCGACAGTTTCTCGAGCTCGGGCTCGAGCTCGTTGATGGCATCGACGAGGGGCTGGAGGCTCTTGATGTAGCGGTCGTTCGCGGAGCCAAACAGTCGCCGGGCGAGAGCGCCTAGCATCAAGGACCTCGGTCAGGATGGGCGGGCACCGGCGGGCGCCGGCAATTGCCTGAGAGATAGGCGGAGATCACCGCCCTGTCAATTCACTCGGGGTCGCAGCAGCGCCACAATACCTGCAATTCCAGCGCATTGACCCGGATTCCGCACCTGCGAGCAGGGCTTTACTGGCTCCCTTGTCCCGGCGGCTCTAATGTGCAAGATGTGCGCCGCCGCGCCCGAGCCGGCGTCGGCCTGCATGCAAGGAAACCCTTCCATTATGACTGTTCGCTCTCTTATCGCGCTCGCGGCTATGCTGCTCGTGGTCACCTCGGCCGCAGCGCAGACCCCGGCGCCGGCGACCGGTGCCGCTCCGGCTGGTGCCGCTCAGCAAGATCCCGTGGTCGCCCGGGTCAACGGCACCGAGTTGCACCGTTCCGAGGTGCTGGCCGCCCGTCAAATGCTGCCGGCCCAGGTACAGCAGATTCCCTTCGATCAGGTCTATCCCCAGCTCCTGGACAGCCTAGTGACCAACCTGCTGGCGGCGCAGGCGGGGCGGAAGCAAAAGCTCGCCGACGACCCCGAGGTCAAGAAGCGCCTGCAATGGGCGCAGGATCAGATCATCGAGGAAGTCTATCTGGGCCGCTACATCCGCGGCGCCATGACCGACGACAAGATCAAGGCGCGCTATGACCAATTCGTCAAGGATCAGAAGCCGCAGGACCAAGTGAACGCCAAGCACATCCTGGTGAAGACCGAGGATGAAGCGAAAGCGGTGATCACCGATCTCAAGGGCGGTGGCGACTTCGCCGCCATCGCCAAGGAAAAGAGCAACGATCCCGGCACCAAGGCGACCGGCGGCGATCTCGGTTGGTTCACCAAGGACGAGATGGTGCCGGAGTTCGCCGAGGCCGCCTTCAAGCTGCAGAAGGGCCAATACACGGAGACGCCGGTCAAGACGCAGTTCGGCTACCACGTGATCATGCTGGTGGATCGGCGTACCGCGCCACCGCCCACCATGGAAGAAGCCCGGCCGCAGGTGGTGGCGTTGCTGCAGCGCGAGCTGATCGAGCAGAAGGTGAAGGAGCTGCGCACCAGCGCCAAGATCGAGACCTTCAATCTCGACGGGTCCAAGCCGTCGGCGACGCCGGCGCCGGCCGCTCCGGCCGCACCCGCCAAGCCCAAGCCTTAGCCGCCCCATGGCGACGCCTTCGCCGCTGGCGCCGGAGCGATTTCCCGATCTGCCGCCGATCGCCGGCGTGCGCCTGGCGAGCGCCGCCTGTGGGATTCGCTATCAGGGCCGCACCGATTTGATGGTGGCGGTGCTCGATCCCGGAACCACGGTCGCGGGCGTGCTCACGCGCTCGGTCACGCACGGCGCGCCGGTTGCCTGGTGCCGGAGCGCGCTCAAGCACGGCAAGGCGCGCGCGCTGGTGGTGAACTCCGGGAACTCCAATACTTTCACCGGCCGCGCCGGGCGCGACGTGGTGACCGCGACGGCGCGCACCGCCGCCAAATTGCTCAAATGCTCGCCTCAGGAGATCTACATTTCCTCCACCGGCGTGATCGGCGAGCCGCCGCCCGCCGACAGGATCCTCGGGGGCCTGCCGGGTGCCATTGCCGCCGTTTCCGCCGATGGCTGGTCCGAGGCGGCACGCGCCATCATGACCACGGACACATTCCCCAAGGGCGCCACGCGACGCACGAAGATCGACGGGATCCCGGTCACCCTCAACGGATTCGCCAAGGGCTCCGGAATGATCGCGCCAGACATGGCGACCATGCTCGCTTACATCTTCACCGATGCGGCGATCCCGGCGCCGGTGCTGCAGGCGCTGCTCCGGGAGAGCAATGCGGTCTCCTTCAACTCGATCACGGTCGACGGCGACACGTCCACCAGCGATACGGTGCTGCTCTGCGCGACCGGCAAGGCCGCGCACAAGAAGGTGGCCCGGGCGAGCGATCCCCGTCTCAAGGGCATCCGCGAGGCGCTCACGTCCCTGATGGTGGATCTGGCGCAGCAAATCGTCCGAGACGGCGAGGGCGCGGAGAAATTCATCGCCATCGAGGTGCGCGGCGCCGCCTCCGCCCAAGCCGCGCGGCGGGTCGGGCTTGCGATCGGGAATTCGCCCCTGGTCAAGACGGCGCTGGCGGCAGGCGACGCCAATTGGGGCCGGATCGTCATGGCCGTGGGCAAAGCCGGCGAGAAAGCCGATCGCGACAAGCTCAAGATTTGGGTCGGCGGCACCAAGATCGCGGAGAAGGGCGGACCCGTGCCGGGCTACGACGAGACACCAGTCGCCGCGCACATGAAGGGGCGCGAGATCGCGATCGCCCTCGATCTCGGCGTCGGCAAGGCCGCCGCCACGGTCTGGACCTGCGACCTCACGCACCGCTACATCGACATCAATGGCAGCTACCGGAGCTGAGCGACCGCTCCCCGTCGTCCTGGTCGTGGCGGTGGCGCTGGTCGATGCTGACGGCCGCGTGTTGTTGGCCGAGCGGCCGGCGGGAAAGCCGATGGCCGGTCTCTGGGAATTCCCCGGCGGCAAAGTGCGCGCGGGCGAGACGCCGGAAGCGGCGCTCATCCGCGAGCTCAAGGAGGAGCTCGGCATCGACGTCACCGCAAGCTGCCTTGCGCCCTTCACCTTCGCCTCGCACGGCTACGAGGATTTCCACTTGCTGATGCCACTCTATGTCTGCCGCCGCTGGCAGGGCGTGGTGAGCCCGCACGAGGGGCAGCGGCTCACCTGGGTGCGGCCGGAGCGCCTCGCCGACTATCCGATGCCGCCGGCGGACAAGCCCCTGGTGGCGATGCTGCGCGATTTGCTCTGACCCGCGGGGAGCGCGGCTCGCTCACACCGCCGTCACTTTAATGTGAATCTTCGCGAGCCCCGTTTTCTGCGGGGCTTACCTATCTTCCCTCCCGGGGCCGGGAATAGGAGCGGTCGGACCGCGGTCGATTCCCCGTCGGATTGACGCCACCGCGACACAGGTGCGGCAACAGACGAAGCAACACGGTGGAGTGCGGCACGCCGCAATGAATGCGCGTCGAGCACTCGGTCCCGGGAGAGTCGGCCATGACGAGTCTTGCGATCAGGGAAGGGTGGGCCATGACGAGCACCGCTCCCACGGCTGGGCCTCGATGGACCGCGTGGCGCGAAGTTGTGGTGGCCTGGGCCATGGCGGCGGTGCTGGTCGGCGTGCTGGTCTTGACTGTGTCGCACCACGACAAAGAGGGTTCGGCCGCGGGCTTGTGGTCGCTCGCGCCCACCGCCAGCCACGCGCATCAGAGGACGGCCGACCCCGAGGGGCCCGGCAGCGACGAAACCTGCTCCGATCGAGATTACGCTAACGAGCGCTGCTGAATCGTCAGGGTCTCGCCTTGTCGCCGGCGGGCCGCTCGACGGTTCCGAGCGCATCTGCGAGACGCGCCGTGGCGCTGCCGGGCCGCAATGGCTTTGGCTGGCTCTCGTGCGGCGCCCAAGCCGTGAGGGTCACGATCTCGAAACTCGCGGCGACGCGCCCATCGGGCCCGCTCGCGAGCCCGCCATAAAGCTCGACGGCGCGCAGCAAAGTGGTGCGGCGCGTGAAGCTCCGTCGGCGCTCGCGGAGCGCATTGGTCTCGCCCATCGCCCGCAGCTCCGCCATGAGGGCAAGGGCATTCGCATAGGTCACGGCGACACGGTCGCTATCGACCACGGGAAGCGCGAAGCCGGCGCGCTGCAAGAGGCCCGCGAGGTCGCGGCCGTCCGCCATCGGCGAGACGCGCGGGCTGACGCCGCCTTCCTCGGCAAGCTCCGCTTCCAGGAAAGCGCGGCGCAGCCCGTCCAGCGTCTCGCCGCCCAGCACCGAGGCGAGCAGCAAGCCATCGGGCCTCAGGCACCGATGCAATTGCAGGAGCGCTCCCGGAAGGTCGTTGGTCCAGTGCAGCGCCAGCGGACTGACCACGAGGTCGAATGCCGCCGGCGCGAAGGGCAAGGCCTCGGCTTCCGCCGATACGCGCGAGCTCGGCTCCGGGCGTCCGAGGAAGCCGATCGCGTCATCCACCTCGACCAGGAGATCGCCACCGGCGCGTGAGCGGAGGAGACGGGCCATACCGCCCCGACGCGCGCCCAGCACCAGCACGCGCGCGAAGCCGCGCTTGATGTCGTCGAGTCGCTCCGAGAGCCGCTCCGCTGCCTCCTCGAACAGGAACTCGGCGGTACCCAGGCGCGCCGCGCGCTCGCGGTGCTGGCGCACCGCGCGGCGATCGAAGATCAGGATCTCACCCTCGGCCATGGCGCCATATAAGGCGCGAGCGTTTGCGGGCGCAATGCCGGGTCCGCTCATTGACAGCGGGCCGGGGCCGCGGTCCCATCGCGCGCAGATGCTTTCGCTCCTGCCCTCCACTCTCAAGCGCACCGGCGGCGTGCTCCTCGATCTCGTCCTGCCGCCGCGCTGCCTCGCCTGCGGCGAGGAGGTCGAGGCGGTGAACGCGCTCTGCGCCGCCTGCTGGCGCCTGATCACATTCTTGGGCGAGCCCTGCTGTGCGTGCTGCGGCCTGCCCTTCGCGCATGAGCTGGGCGCGGGCGCGCTCTGCGGGCCCTGCGCGGAGGCACCGCCCGCCTATGACCGCGCGCGCTCGGCGCTGCGCTACGACGACGGCAGCCGGAAGCTCATCCTGGCGTTCAAGCATGGCGACCGCCTGCACGGCGCGCCCGCCTTCGGCGAGTGGATGCGCCGAGCGGGCGCGCCGCTGTTGGCTGACGCCGACCTGCTGATGCCGGTGCCGCTGCATTGGACGCGGCTGCTGCACCGCCGCTACAACCAGGCGGCGCTGCTCGCCCACGCCATCCACAGGGCCGGCGGTCCGAAGGTGGCGCCGGATTGGCTCCAGCGGAAGCGGCGGACGCCATCGCAAGGAGAATTCGGACCCGAGGGCCGGCAGCGCAACGTGCGCCGTGCCTTCGCTCTCAAGCCCGGCAAATCGGTCCATGGCCTCAAGATCGTACTGGTGGACGACGTGCTCACCACCGGCGCCACGGTGGAGGAATGCGCGCGTGTACTAAAGCGCGCCGGTGCCGCTCGGGTCGATGCCGTGGCGCTCGCCCGGAGCCTGCGCACGACCGCGTGAGCTTTGCCAATTCCCTTGACAGGCCGCCGCCGGAGCCGACATTCAACGGAAGACGGTGTCGTTTGGACGCCGGTTTGGACGCGAGCACCTGCCCCGGAGACCCCATGCCCCGCGTTGAGATCTACAGCACTCTGTTCTGCCCCTATTGTGCGCGCGCGAAGAGCTTGCTGGAGCGCAAGGGCGTCACATACATCAACTTCGACATCATCGAGGACGTCTCCAAGCGCGATGAGATGCTGAAGCGCGCGGGCGGCCGCACCAGCGTGCCGCAGATCTTCATCGACGGCGAGCACATCGGGGGCTGCGACGAGCTTTACGCGCTCGATCGGGCCGGCAAGCTCGACCCGAAACTGAGGCGCGCGGCGCCATGAGCGCGCTCTTCAAGGCCGCCTGCCTGCAGCTGAGCTCCCGGCGCGACGTCGCACCCAACATCGAGAGCCTGCGCGCGCTCGCCCGCCGCGCGCGCGATGCCGGGGCCGACCTGATCATGTCGCCCGAGGTGAGCGACATGATCGAGCCCGACCGTGCCGAGCGCTTGCGCAAGGCGCTGCCCGAGGCGGAGCATCCCATGCTGGCGGCGGGCCAGGAGCTGGCGCGCGAGCTGGGCGCGCATCTCCTGCTGGGCTCGGTCGTGGTCAAGATCGACGACGCCACGCTCGCCAACCGCTCGTTCCTGATCCGGCCCGACGGCGGAATCGCCGAGCGCTACGACAAGATCCACATGTTCGACGTGGATCTGCCGAACGGCGAGCGCTATCGGGAATCGGCAGTGTTCCGGCCGGGCGAGCGTGCCGTCACGACGGCGCTGCCCTGGGGCATTCTCGGCATGACCGTCTGCTACGATCTGCGCTTCCCCCATCTTTATCGCGCGCTCGCGCACGCGGGCGCCGATTTCCTCAGCATCCCCTCGGCCTTCACCGTGCCGACGGGGCGGGCGCATTGGCATGTGCTGATGCGGGCGCGCGCGATTGAGACCGGCTGCTTCGTGTTCGCGCCGGCGCAGTGGGGCGAGCACGCCAATGGCCGCAAGACCTATGGGCACTCGCTGATCGTGGCGCCCTGGGGCGAGGTACTCGCCGAGGCTGAGGATGGCGTCGGCGTGATCGTGGCCGAGATCGATCCGGCGAAGGTGCTGGAGGCGCGCCGGCAGGTGCCGTCGCTGTCGCACGACCGAGCCTTCGTGCAACCGCCCGCGCTCAAGAACCCGCTGGCGGCGGAGTAGCAGGTAGCATCATCGGCGGTCCCTTTACGGCCGCGATGCGCTGAAGCGCGGCAGGCCGCGGCTGGTCCACGATGCCCTGCTCGAAGGCGACCACCGTCAGTGCCGGGCCGAAGGCCGCGAGCAGCTCGCCGGGCCTCAACAGGAAATCGGGATTGCTGGGCCGGCCGAAGCGCTCGTTGCCGAGCATGAAGGTCTCGTAGAGCATGGCGCCGCCGGGTGCGAGTGCGTCGATCATGGGCGCGAAGAGCAGCCGATGAAAATAGTTGGTGACGACGATCCCGTCGAAGCCCTGGCCGAGCCGCCAGGGGCCGCCATCTTCGAGATCGAGCCCTCGGATCTCCACCGCGGGGTCGCCGGCGAAGCGGCGTGTGAGCGTGCCGGTGTCGCGGTCCACCGCCACGACTCGATTGCCGCGATCCCTGAGCAAGGCGGTGTGCCGGCCGCCTCCCGCGGCCAGATCGAGCACCCGGCCGCCCCGTGGGATTAGCGGCAAAAACCTGCAAATCCAATGAGATGGCGGGACATCCGTGGGATGCGTGTCCGGCTTTGGCACTTGAACCCTGACGTTGCTAAACCACCTGTTTACGGGCACAGTTTAGGCTAAGAGCGCAAAGAGAGAGACCGTCCCGCACATGATTTTGTATACGCTCCGCTGCTCCGCCGACCACGAGTTCGAAGCGTGGTTCCGCGACGGTTCCACCTACGAGGCGCAGGCCGCGGCCGGCGAGATCGCGTGTCCGGAATGCGGCGATGTCGAGATCGAGAAGGCGCCCATGGCGCCGCGCGTCGCGCGCTCCAAGCCCGAGCCGTCTCCCGCCGACGTGCGGCGATTACTGCAGCAGGTTCGCAAGCATGTCGAGACCAACTGCGACTATGTCGGCGACAAATTCGCGGAAGAGGCCCGCAAGATCCATAAAGGCGAGACAGACAAGCGTGGCATCTATGGCGAGGCGACCGACACCGAGCACCGCGAGCTGACCGAGGAAGGGATCGAGGTCCACCGGGTCCCCTGGGTACCTCCGAACGACGCTTGAGCCGGCGCGGTTCGATCGGCAATGGCTGTCAGGCGCGCCGGCACCACGCGGGCGAATTGACCTACGTCAAGGGATGGGACAGAACGCCCGCGCAATTTTCGGCAGCATCCCGGCCATGCCCAGTTTCCGCACCCTCGACGACCTCAGGCCCCAAGGCAAACGCGTCCTCGTGCGCGAGGATTTCAACGTACCGCTGAAGGACGGGCGCGTCACCGACGCCACTCGGATCGAGCGCGCGGTACCGACGCTCCGCGAGCTCAGCGAGAAGGGCGCCAAGGTGATCGCGCTCTCTCACTTCGGCCGCCCGAGGGGGAAGCCCGATCCGGCCTTCTCGTTGAAGCCCCTGGTCGAGCCCCTGAGCCGGGCGCTCGGCGGCAAGCCGGTGGCGTTCGCCAAGGATTGTGTCGGCCCGGAGGCCGAGGGCGTCGTTGCCGCGCTGAAACCGGGCGATGTCGCGCTCCTGGAGAACCTCCGCTTTCATCCCGAGGAAGAGGCGAACGACATCGGCTTCGCGCGCAAGCTCGCGGCGCTCGGCGATCTCTACGTCAACGACGCCTTCTCGGCCTCGCATCGCGCGCACGCCTCCATCGAGGCGCTGCCGCGTCTGCTGCCGGCGGCCGCGGGTCGGCTCATGCAGGCGGAGCTTGAGGCGCTCACTGCGGCGCTCGAGACGCCGCAACGCCCGGTGGCGGCGCTGGTGGGCGGCGCCAAGGTCTCGACCAAGCTCGACTTGCTGAATAACCTAGTGCGCAAGGTGAACGTGCTGGTGATTGGCGGCGCGATGGCGAACACGTTGCTGTTCGCGCGCGGCATCGAGATCGGCAAGTCGCTTTCCGAGCGCGACATGGCGGAAACTGCCCGGGGCGTCCTTGCCAAAGCGCGCGAGGCCGGCTGCGAGATCCTGCTGCCGCTCGACGCGGTGGTGGCGCGCGAGCTCACGGCGAATGCCGCCAGCGAGACTGTCGCCATCGAGAGCGTGCCAAAGGACGCGATGATCCTCGACATCGGCCCGCGCACGGTCGCCGCGATCGGCGCCAAGCTCGAGGCATGCAGGACGCTGGTCTGGAACGGCCCGCTCGGCGCTTTCGAGACGCCGCCCTTCGAGCGTGGCACGGTGGCGGTCGCGCGGCGCGTCGCCGAGCTCACGCGCGCAAAGCGGCTGCTGAGCGTCGCCGGCGGCGGCGACACCGTCGCGGCCCTGGCGCAAGCAGGTGTCACCGCGAATCTCACCTATGCCTCGACTGCCGGCGGCGCATTCCTGGAATGGCTCGAAGGCCGGGAGCTCCCGGGCGTCGCGGCGCTGCTGCGACATTGATTCCTGTGGGCCATCTCCGCCCTCCCAGGGGTATTCGGCGGGCCCGAGTTGGTGTATAATAGACGCTTGAGTTTTAACCATATTTTCCGATGCTGATCCCGCCTGGCCAAGCTCCGCTGCCGCCCAACCCGGTCACGCCCCTCGGGGCCTTGCCGCCGGCAGAGCGTGTTCAGATGGCGGAGCCCGCGCGCAAGGTCACGGCGAGCCGCGAGGGCACGGAGACGCTGACCAAAGGGCGCTCGCGCGCGGCAAATGCCGCGCCGGCAGGACGTCGCGGCCAAACGCTCGACCTCCAAGTCTGATCCCGTCTCGGCAGTGACCATCCGCGGCGCCCGCTTGCGGCGGTGCCTCATACCGCGCATGCTTTCCTCATGGCGACACCGAGTTCCCTGCGCGGTCCGAGCGTGCGTACGGTTCCCGAGGGCGACACGCGCGAGCGCGTGGTCTGTCCCGATTGCGGCTTCATCGCCTATGAGAACCCGAAG
>DATMMM010000017.1:0-9673 GCA_035569735.1 Allostellaceae bacterium
GGTCCGATCGTCATCACCATGGCAGTCGCGCCGAAAGCGGCGGCGAGGTTGGTGCCGACGATGCTGACCCAGTCGGACCAGCTGCGCAGCGACTCCCCGGTGGGAACGCGATAGCGGACCAGCAGCATGTAAGCGGGACCGACGCCGAGCAGGACCAACGGATGCCGATAGAGCCGGTACATCAATCTACGCCACCACGACTTCGCCAGATACTCGCGAACCGTGAGGGTGGTGACGTCGCCTTTGCCGCGACGGTCGAGATTTCCGGATGTCGCGTGATGGACGGCGTGGTCCCGGCGCCAATAATTGTACGGGATGAGCGTCAGCAGGCTGGTGATGAGCCCGAGCATGTCGTTGGCGCGGCGTGACTTGAAGAAGGAGCCGTGCCCGCAATCGTGCTGAATGATGAAGAGGCGGACGATGAAGAGAGCGGCGGGCGGGCCGAAGCAGGCCGCGAGCCAGATGCCGTGAGAGATGCCGTAGAGAAGCGCCGCGGCGCTCGCGAGCAGGGGCAGCGCCGTCGTCAAGAGCTGCAGGACGGCTCGCTTCGTGTCCGCGCTGGAATAGTGAGCAAGGCGCCGCCGTAAGAGTGCCGCATCGACAAGGCCAGAAGACCCGAGCGCGCCGGCGTCAGGCATGCGTGTTCCGTTTTGAGATCAGGTGCAGCAAGAGAAACAAATGGGCCTAAAGAGAAACGAGGCGGCCGAAGCCGCCCCGTCGCCCGTCAGGTCAGCTGAAGATTGACCGCCGAGGTCTTGCCTTGCTGGCCGCGCTCGAGGTCGAAGCTGAGCTTCTGGCCTTCCTGCAGATTGCTGATCCCCGCGCGCTCGAGCGCCGAGATGTGCACGAAGACGTCTTTCTGGCCGTCGTCAGGCTGGATGAAGCCATAACCCTTTTGCGAATTGAACCACTTTACAGTTCCGTTGGACAAAGGTCCCTCCGTAAGCAAGTTGCCGCGGCACCCATGTGCCACGGGTCAATAGGCGGATTTGGATGGGACCGGGTTCTGGCTCGGGAGAGCGTAACAAGGCCGACCCAAGGTCGATTGACGGCTCCTATATAAGGCTGCGCTGCCGCACTTGCAATGAAAACCTGTTTTGCCCAAGCGCGGGCATGACGATGGGTTACTCTGAGAGAGCACAACCGAATCTCGCTTAGTCGGACGGATTTTCCGGCGCGCCGATAAATTAGCGTCAGTATTCCTGGCTCTATTATTTTACCCGCTGCCGCAGTCCGCCTGACTCGGCAACGGAGATTTTCTGCATTGTAAAACATTATTTAGTCCCCATTTATCAACGACCGGCCCACACTGAATCAGCCGACGATTACGTCGGCGAAGAGACGATGCTCCAGGGCGGCATCGCATCGCCGACTCAAAAGGAAATCTTCATGCCGCAGAGCGGGGCGCCACTGCCGATGCCGCCGGAGGGGCGGCGCTGGGTCGGCACCCCGAGCGGACGCCGCGTCGATCCCTATAAGCATCCGGGCAAGCTCGTGGCGCCGACGTTGTGCCCGCAGTGCGGCGCCATCTATCGCTCGGGCCGATGGCAGTGGGGCCCGCGTCCCGCCGATGCCCCCGAAGCGGTCTGCCAAGCCTGCCACCGCAGCAACGACAATCATCCCGCGGGGCTGGTCACGCTCACCGGCAGTTTCGTCCGGCCGAACCGCGCGGAGATCGTGCGCATCGCAAATGAGCATGGGCTCGGCGAGAAGCGCGATCGTCCAGCCAATCGGATCATCGGCATCGAGGAAGGCGAGGATCGGGTCGTGGTCCGCACGACCGACCTTCATCTGCCGCACCGGATCGGCGCCGCGATCCGGCGGACATTCCAAGGCCGCCTCGACCACCATTTCGACGAGGACGACTATCTCATGCGCGTGAACTGGCATCGCGATATCTGAGCGCCGGCGCGTGCGGGGACAGCTCGACAATCCAGGGGGAGAGAACCAAGTGACAAACGTGCGGAAGGCTCAAGCAAGGTGGCAGGCGGCGAAACCCGTTGTCTTCGCGCTCGCGATCGGTTTGGCGGTGGGACCGCTGATCTCCAACTACATGGGCTGGCAGGTCTCGCGCGCGACCGCGCGGGCGCAAGTGCGAGAGAACGTCACGGAGCAATTGGCGATGATCTGCGCCGCTCGGGCCAAAGCCGACGTCGCCGGCGCCGGCGCGCTCGACTGGAGCGCCCGCAGCGAGCTCGCGAAGAAATGGGCCTTGGAAGCCGGTGCCCCGCTGGCTGACCTCGACGTGACTGACGCCTGCACGCGCAGACTCGGGGCCTGAGCCAGATGGCACTCCCGGCTCGATTCTCGCTCCTGGAGTCCGAGTTCAACGAGTTTCTCTTCGGGACGGTGGGCGAGGAGCGGATCGGCGTGCCGCTCAGCGTGCTGTCCGCGTTCGCCCGACTAGGTCTCGATCCTTGGCTGGAGGCCGCTCGGCTGTCGGATTTGCCGAGGGAGTCCGCGGTTGCGGCGCTGAGCGGGACGATCGCCCGGTTGCCGGCCGGCCGTTGGGAGGCTTCGGAGACGCGGGGGATCGCGGCTCGTTTGATCGAGGCCTTGCCTCCGCGCGGCTCGGTCTCGCCGGCCGGCCCGGCGAAGGCCGACGGAACCAGGCGCTCCCGTTTTCCGCTCTGGCTGATCGCTATCGCCCTCGGAGCGGGCGTGTTCCTGGGCGTGGCGATCGGTGGCGAATTGCCATGGAGCGGCAGCACCGCTTCCCGGTCGATACCCAGCCCCCACTCGTCGCCGTAGCGGTGCGCCATCGATGAGTGATCGAAAGCCGGCTCCCTCAGACACGCGACCCGCGCGAGCAAGGAGTTGAGTGATGACGCATCCGAAATATGCGACCGGTGATACCGTGAGGCTGATCCCCAGCGCCTATCTCTCGGGCAAATTGGGAACGTTCAAGATCGTGCGCCGGCTACCGGCGGAGCATGGCATGTATGGGTATCGCGTTCAGTCGCTCTCGGATGGGCATTTGCGCGTGGTCATGGAGAGCGAAATTGCATAGCGCGCGCGGCATCGAGCGGCTCGCGCGGAAGCTCTATGAGGCGAGCCATCCCGCCGATATGCCGTGGCCACGCCGCGGTTGGGACGTTCGCCAGGCTTGGCTCGGCAAGGCCCGGCAGGTCGCGGGCGTTGGTCCCACGGTCGAGCGGTTGCCTGTCTGGCGCGAGATCAAACTGCTACTGAGACTGTGATCCGAGCGGGCTCGCGGCATCACTGACGACACCGAGCCTTACAGGACGCGGGGATCCCGCCTAAGGAGAACATCATGGCTGCCAAGGAATTACGGTTTCACACCGACGCGCGCGATCGGATGCTGCGCGGCGTCGACATTCTCGCCAACACCGTCAAGGTGACGCTGGGGCCCAAGGGCCGCAACGTCGTGCTCGACAAGTCGTTTGGCGCGCCCCGCATCACCAAGGACGGGGTGACGGTGGCGAAGGAGATCGAGCTTGCTGACAAGTTCGAGAATATGGGCGCCCAAATGGTCAAGGAGGTCGCCACGCTCACCAGCGAGCGCGCTGGCGACGGCACCACCACGGCGACGGTGCTGGCCCAAGCGATCGTGCGCGAAGGCGTCAAGGCGGTCGCCGCGGGCATGAACCCGATGGACCTGAGGCGCGGCATCGACCGCGCGGTCGCAGCCGTCGTCGAGGACGTCGCCAAACGCTCCAAGAAAGTCGCGACGAATGCCGAGATCGCGCAAGTCGGCACCATCTCCGCCAACGGCGACCGCGAGATCGGCGAGATGATCGCCAAGGCGATGCAGCGCGTCGGCAACGAGGGCGTGATCACCGTCGAGGAGGCCAAGTCGCTCGAGACCGAGCTCGATGTGGTCGAGGGCATGCAATTCGATCGCGGCTATATCTCGCCCTACTTCGTGACCAACGCCGAGAAGATGCTCTGCGAGCTCGAGGATCCCTACATCCTCCTCTACGAAAAGAAACTGCCGGGCGTGCAGGCCCTGTTGCCCTTGCTCGAGGCCGTGGTGCAATCCCGCAAGCCGCTGCTGATCGTCGCCGAGGACATCGAGGGCGAGGCGCTGGCCACTCTGGTGGTGAACAAGCTGCGCGGGGGCTTGAAGGTGGCGGCGGTGAAGGCTCCGGGCTTCGGCGATCGCCGCAAGGCGATGCTGGAGGACATCGCGGTGCTCACCGGCGGCCAGCTCGTCTCCGAGGATCTGGGCATGAAATTCGAGAGCGTCACGCTCGACATGTTGGGCAAGGCCAAAAAGGTGGTGATCGACAAGGAGAGCACGACGATCATCGGCGGCGCCGGCAAGAAGCAGGACATCCAGGCCCGGATCGCCCAGATCAAGGCGCAGCTCGAGGAAACCACCTCGGATTACGACAAGGAGAAGCTGCAGGAGCGGCTGGCGAAGCTGGCGGGAGGCGTGGCGATCATCCGCGTCGGCGGCTCCACCGAGATCGAGGTGAAGGAACGCAAGGACCGGGTCGAGGACGCCATGCATGCGACGCGCGCGGCGGTCGAGGAGGGCGTCGTCCCTGGCGGGGGCGTTGCTCTGCTCTACGGCATTCGGGCACTCGACAAACTGAGATCGGCGAACGACGATCAGAAGGTCGGCATCGATATCGTGCGCCGCGCCCTCAAGGCGCCGGCGCGACAGATCGTCGAGAACGCCGGCGCCGACGGCGCGGTCGTCATCGGCAAGCTGCTGGAGAAGTCGGACGTCAACTACGGCTACAATGCGCAAACCGGCGATTATACCGACATGGTGAAGGCCGGCATCATCGACCCCGCAAAGGTCGTGCGTCTGGCGCTGCAGGGTGCGGCCTCGATCGCCGCGCTCCTGATCACTACGGAAGTGATGGTCGCCGAGAAAGGCAAGACCGAGCCGGCCACGCCGGGTGACGGCGGCATGGATTACTAGCACGCTTCGCGGCTCGATGGATTCCCTGCGTTCTTCGACTCAGTCCCCTGAGCCACGCGTCAGCGGGTGAGTCGAAGGACGCGCGGATTCGCCGCATGGCCCAACACCCGACGACGGGCGAGCTTGCACAGCCCTATGACCGCTCATTACCTCGATAGCAGACGCCGGTTTCACCCGTGACCCTCCACCACCGCATCGCCGCCGCAATCCCAAGAGGGACGTTGCGGAAGATTTCGCTCGCGCGCGGGAGCGAGCGCCTTCGTTGGGCGCGATCGCAGGCCGCCGATCTCGCCGAGGCGACGGCGCTTCTCGTGGTCATGACGCTGCTTGCATGCCTGCCGGTCGATTGGGCCTCGGGGCTGGGCGGCTTCATCGGGCGGATAGCGGGTCCGCGCCTCGGTCTATCCCGGCGTGCGTTGCGCAACCTGCGCCAAGCGATGCCGGAAAATAGCGAGGCCGAGAACCGGCGCATCCTCCGGGGCATGTGGGACAACCTCTGCCGCACGATGGCGGAGTACCCGCACCTCGCCCGCATCGTGGCCTCGGCCTCCGGCCGGGTCGAGATCGTCAATGGGCAAGCGCTCACGGGTCTCGCCACCACGGCCCAGCCGGGCATCCTCTTCGGCGGCCATCTCGGCAATTGGGAGATCGGCTCCTCGACCGTCCATCTGCTGATGGGGGCCTCGGTGATCTCCGTCTATCGGGCCACGAACAATCCATGGGTCGATGGGCTGATGCGGCGGTTCCACAGCAGGCGTCGAGCGGTTCCCAAGGGATCCGAAGGCGGTCGCGAGCTCGTGCGTCAGCTCCGGCAGGGCGGCAGCGTCGCGCTGCTCGTCGATCAGAAGCAGAACGACGGCATCGCCGTGCCGTTCTTCCGCCGAGATGCCATGACCGCTCCCGCCATCGCGCGCCTCGGCTATCGCTTCCAATGTCCGCTCATTCCGGTGAGGTTCGAGCGCCTGAAGGGCGCGCGGTTCCGATGCACCGTGATGAGCCCGATCGAGATGGTCGAGACCGGCGATGCCGCGCGAGACCTGCTCGCGACCATGACCCTCGTCAACGCGATGCTCGAAGGCTGGATCCGCGCCCGCCCCGAGCAATGGCTATGGATTCACTCGCGCTGGCCGGCCTGACGCATCCTGCGTGATCTGCCGCGGGCAGGAATGGGGCGCTGCCGGGGCGACCAAGACGGCTGGTGCCCAACCAATCATGTCTCGACTTTGGGGGGAAACAGGCGTCTTGTGTGCGCGAATCCCGAAACGCACTGCCTTTGCCGCTCGGCTTGTCGGGGTAACGCCGCGCCAGACGAGGCGCCCAATGGCCACCTACCGCTTTTTCTTCCTTGACGGATCCGGCCACGTTCATGAAGCGGAAGCGCACGATTTCGCCCATGACAACGATGCCATCGTCAATGGCCCAGCGAGGTGTGCTCCCCACAGCGGTTACGCCATGGAAATCTGGCAAGGCACCCGGATGGTACACCGACAGAACATGCCCGCTCCAAGTCCATCGGGCCAGAACCTGTCCTGATCGGGCTGACACGGAATAGGAAACCTCCGCCAGCCGGCGCGACCCTGCCCCCTTCCCGCAGCCTGCCGTCTGGTGCACTCTGGGCGCCGAACTCCGGAGGGTCCCATGGCGAGCATCAATCTGAGCGTGGTTTACAGCGAGGTTCAGAAGATCGCCACCAATAGGGGTGAGCCGAGGCAGGCGCGCTCGCGGATCGACCTGTTCCACAAGGACGTGGCGATCTCGCGCCTCGAGCCCGGCGAGCGCGTCGAGCACGTCGTCCGGCTCCGCGATATCCTCGTCACCGCTGGCCAGCAACACCCCGGCGCGGCCCATGGCGTCTTCCAGGAAGCCGTCGACGCGCTCACCGCGGAAGCCGAGCCGCGCGACGCCGAAGCAGGCCGCCCCCGCGAGTAAGGCCGAGGCTCCGTCAGGAGGCGGCGTCCGCAGGCGCCCGGCGCGACGGGCGCCGCGATGATCTCCCGCTTTCTCGCGTTCTTCGATCGGCACGGCACGCGGCTGCTGGCGAGCGGGCTGTTCATCGGGCTGATCCTGCAGCCGGTGGCGCACGCGATCTGGCCGCTGCTCCCGGTGCTGGTGTTCCTGCTGACGGCCGCCACGATGCTCCGCATCGAGTGGCCGCAGGTGATCGCCCACGCGCGCCATCCGCTGCGTATCGGCCTGCTCGTGCTTTGGGCGCTCGTGATTTCTCCCGTGCTGATCGCCGCCATCGTGCGGATCCTGGGCGTGCCCACGGGCCTCGCCCAGTCGCTGGTGCTCTGGGCGGCCTCGCCGCCTCTGATGTCGCTGCCGGCGATCGCGCTGCTGTTGGGGCTCGACGCGGCGCTGGCGCTGCTGGTCATGGTCGCCGCCACCTTCCTGGTGCCGCTGAGCTTGCCGCCGCTGCTCCTCGGCCTCATGGGCCTCGATCTCGGCATCGGGATCGGGCCGCTGATGGCGCGGCTGGCGGTGGTGGTGGGCGGCGCCGGAGCGGCGGCGGGGTTGCTGCGCTGGCATCTGGGGCGCGAGCGGCTCCGGCGATTGGGCACAGAGATCAGCGGGATCAACGTCCTGCTGCTGGTGCTGTTCGCCGTCGGGGTGATGGACGGCATCTCCGCTCACCTGCTTCATGAGCCTTTGCGGGTGCTGGGTTACTGCCTAGCGGCGCTCGGCGCCAGCCTCGGCCTGCAGGCCGTCAGCTTCCTGAGTTTCGGCTGGCTCGGTCGGTCGTCGGCTCTCACGATGGGTTTGATCGGCGGCAACAAGAACATGGCGGTGGTCTGGGCGAGCCTCGGCGCCGCCGCGAATTCGCCCGATCTCATGCTGTACTTCGCCTGCGCGCAGCTGCCGATCTATCTGCTGCCGGCGGCGCTGGCGCCGATCTATCGGCGGCTCGGCGCCACCATGGCGCGTGCTGCACCGGCTGATTGACGCGCCTCCGGGGCAACAGTAGGGTCAGCCCAATATCGCGCCTGCCGTCTGCGGGCGCGACCCACAGGCTTCATCGGGGAGGCACTCCACATGAAATCGAAATTGCTCGCGGCGACCGCTGTCTTGGCCCTGGCCGTCGCCGGCGGCCATGCCGCATCCGCGAAAACGCTGGTCTATTGCTCGGAAGGCAGCCCGGAGAACTTCTATCCCGCGATCAACACGACCGGCACGTCCTTCGATGCGTCGGCGCGGCAGATCTACAATCGGCTCGTCGAGTTCGAGCGCGGCACCACCAAGATCGAGCCCGGCTTGGCGACCAGCTGGGACGCGACGGAGGACGGCCTCAGCTACACCTTCCATCTGCGCAAGGGCGTGAAGTGGCAGACCACCAAGAACTTCAGGCCGACGCGCGATTTCAACGCCGACGACGTGATCTTCAGCTTCGACCGGCAGTCCAACAAGGACAATCCCTGGTTCAAGGTTACCAGCGACAATCACTCCTACTACAGCGACATGGATATGCCGACCCTGGTGAAGTCGATCGACAAGGTCGACGACTCCACCGTGAAGTTCACGCTGACGGCACCCGAGGCACCCTTCATCGCGAACATCGCCATGGATTTCGCCTCGATCATCTCCAAGGAATATGCCGATCAGCTGATGAAGGCCGGCACGCCGGAGAAGATGGACCAGGAGCCGGTCGGCACCGGGCCGTTCCAGCTCGAGGCCTATCAGAAAGACGCGGTCATCCGGTACAAGGCCTTCCAAGAGAACTGGCGGGGCAAGCTCGCGATCGACACGCTGGTGTTCGCGATCACGCCGGACGCCTCGGTGCGCTACGCCAAGCTGAAGGCGAACGAGTGTCAGATCATGCCGTACCCGAATCCGGCCGATCTCCCCGACATAAAAAAGAATCCCGACCTGAAGGTGCTGGATCAGCCCGGCCTCAATGTCGGCTACCTCGCCTTCAACACGACGAAGAAGCCCTTCGACGACAAGCGCGTGCGCCAGGCGATCAACTACGCCGTCAACAAGGCGGCGATCCTCGAGGCGGTCTATCCCGGCGTCGGCATCGCCGCGAAGAACCCGATCCCGCCGTCGCTCTGGTCCTATAACGACGACGTGAAGGACTACCCCTACGATCCCGCGAAAGCGAAGCAACTGCTCGCCGAGGCGGGCCTTGCCAACGGGTTCGAGACCGACCTCTGGTGGATGCCGGTGCAACGGCCCTACAACCCCAACGCCAAGCGCATCGCCGAGCTGATGCAGGCCGATCTCGAGAAGGTCGGCGTCAAGGCGAAGCTGGTCTCCTTCGAGTGGGGCGAGTACCGCAAGCGCGCGCAGGCGGGCGAGCACCAGATGGCCGAGCTCGGATGGACCGGCGACAACGGCGATCCCGACAACTTCATGTACGTGCTGCTCGGCTGCGCCGCCGCGAAGCCCGGCGGCAGCAACATCGCGAAGTGGTGCTACAAGCCGTTCGACGACCTGCTGGTCCAGGCGAAGCGCACACCCGACGTCGCCCGGCGCACCGCGCTCTATAAGCAGGCGCAGGTAATCTTCAAGGAAGAGGCGCCGTGGCTCACCATCGCGCACGCCGTGCAGAACGCGCCGGTGCGCAAGGAAGTGCAGAACTACAAGCTGAGCCCGTTCGGCCAGCACGAGTTCTTCGGCGTCGATCTGCAATAGCGGCGACGCTCTCATAGGTGGTTTCGGCGCGGCGGGGCGGCAGAGGCAGCCCCGCCGGCCGGCTTTCTAGGACATGCTGCGGTTCATCCTCACCCGGCTCACCCTGGTCGTCCCGACCTTCATCGGGATCACGCTGCTCGCCTT
>DATMMM010000018.1:0-12006 GCA_035569735.1 Allostellaceae bacterium
GTGCCGCACCGCAGCTTCCTCGACCGCCCGCTCCTCCGCTATCTCGAGGCGCTGGTCCCCGGCGGCGTGGTGGTCGACGTCAAATCCGCCCTCGACCCCCGCGCGGTGCCGGAGGGGATGACGTATTGGAGCCTGTGAGCAGGGAGCGCGTGCACGACCTCACAACGGCGCGGCCGCCGAACCGGCATCGAACGCCTCGCGCAAATATTGTGGACAGACTTGCGTTGCGGCTCTCGACCAGTAAGACCATCGACGGTCTTTGGGTCGGCGTTTGGCAGGACAAACCCCAGCAGTACTTGCAACGCGTGGAAGAAGCGCTCTCGCTCATCAAGACTTGCGATCGGGTCAGGTATGATCGCCTGATCCGGGATCTCAAACGCGTTTGGATATTCCTGCTGCCTGCCTCGATCGGAAGCTTCAAGGAAGCACTACAGGCTTGCCAGTTGGACCCACGCTTCGTTCTCGATCAAAGATCCACCCCGGACATCATTGCCGCCGTAATCGTGCACGAGGCAACGCACGCCAGACTTCGCCGCTGCGGCTTTGGCTATCGGGAGGAAGTACGCCCTCGCGTAGAAGCAATCTGTGTCCGCCGAGAGCTAGCTTTTGCGCGACGACTGCCAGATGGCGCGCGCGTACGCGAATGGGCGGAGGCCTCCCTCGCTGCGTGCGCCACACCGGATGCACTCACTGACGTCGCTCGCGAGCGACGACACGTCGAGGGTAGTCTCGAGGGACTGCGTCACCTCGGCGCTTCCGGTTGGGTCCTGCGCCTCTCGCGCGCTCTTCTAAAAGTAACAATCGGCATCCGGCAGTTCATCCGCTCGCTCAACCGGCGGAACTAGTCTAGAGCCTCAGCTCCGCAGCGCCAGGGTGAGCTCGCCGGCGACGGGGGCGTTGCGGGCGAGCTCGTGCTGGTAGAGCGCCGAGCGCGCGTGGCGGCCGCGCGCCTCGCCGAAGACCTCGATCAGGAGGTCGGAGGCGCCGTTGAGGACGGCGGGCGCGTCGCGGAACCCCGGCGCGGAATTGACGAACCCCAGCAGGCGGATGACGCGCTCGATGCGGTCGAGGTCGCCAATCACGGCCTTGGCCATGGCGAGGTGATTGATCGCCATCAGCCGGGCGGATTTGTATCCGTCCTCGATCGCGAGCTCGGCGCCGAGCTTGCCGACGATCGGCAGGTAGTCATTGTCGTTCGCGTCGACAGCCGTGCCGTAGGTGCCGGAGAGATAGAGCAGGCCGCCATGCTCGACGCCGTAGAGGAAGTTGCCGATCGCCCGCGGTGGGCGTGGCAGGGCGACGCCGAGCTCGGCAAGACGGCGTTCGATCCGGCTGCTCAAGATGGCTCCGGCGTGAGTTGCGATGGCTCCGATGCGAGCTGCGCAGGAGCGCGCTTCTGTCCACGGCTAAACTCCGGCACCAGCCGGGCGAGGATCTCGAGCACGCGCTCGCCGCGGCGGGCGCGCGTCGCCTCCGTGAGCGCGTCGAGGAGCGGCATGAGCGCGGCGGCATCGAGGCTGCGGGGCGAGGCGAGGCGGATGCTGGGGATGCGCGTGAGTGCCAGCGCCTCGTCGGGGTAGAACAGCTCCTCGTGCAGCTTCTCGCCGGGGCGCAGACCGATGAACTCGATGCGCACGTCCTGTTCGGGCTTGAAGCCCGCGAGCCGGATCATCTGATGCGCGAGGTCGACGATCTTCACGGGCTCGCCCATGTCGAGGACGAAAATGCGGCCGCGCGCGGGATCGTCGTGGGCGAGCGCCGCCGCCTGGAGCACCAGCTCCACCGCCTCCCGCACGGTCATGAAGAACCGGGTGATCTCCGGATGGGTCACGGTGAGCGGTCCGCCACGCGAGAGCTGATGCTGGAACAACGGCACCACCGAGCCGGTCGAGCCGAGCACGTTGCCGAACCGCACGGTGACGTAGCGCGTACCGCCCGCGCGCGGAGCTTCCGCCAGGTCGAGCGCCTGGCAGATCATCTCGGCGACCCGCTTGGTGGCGCCCATGACGTTGCCGGGATTGACCGCCTTGTCGGTTGAGATCAGCACCATGGCGCCGACGCCGTGGCTGCTGCAGGCCTCGGCGACGTTGCGCGTGCCGATCGCGTTGGTCAGCACGCCCTCGACCGGATAGGCCTCGACGATCGGCACGTGCTTCAGCGCGGCCGCGTGGAACACCAGCTCGGGACGGGATTCGGCGATCAGCTCGTCGACCCGCAGGCGATCGCGGACGTCGCCGATGACGGCTGCGCGTGGCAGGTCGGGATGGGCCTCCAGGATCTCGCGGTCGATGCTGTAAAGCTGGTACTCGCTCATGTCGAAGAGCGTGAGGTGGCACGGCCGGAGCGCCGCCACTTGGCGCACGAGCTCGGCGCCGATGGTGCCGCCGGCGCCGGTCACCAGCACGCGCCGGTCCTCGATCAGCCTGCGCATGCTCTCGCGCTCGAGCACCGCCTGCGGCCGGCCCAGCAGGTCCTCGATCGCCACCGGCTCGATGCGCGCGGCGCCGTCCTTGGGGGCGTCCCTGAAGTCGGTGAGGCGCGGCAGGCGCGCGAGCGGGATCGCCAGGCGATCGGCGATGTCGAGGAGTTCCCGCACCGCCGCGCCCTCGACGCCGTCCGCGGCGATGATCAGGCGCCGCGGCCGCTGCTCGCGCCGCTCGAGCCGCTCGATCACTTGCGGCAGCTCCGCCATGGTGCCGAGCACCGGCACGCCCGCGACGTCGCGGCCCACGCGGCGGGCGCTCACCGCCACCAGTCCCACCACCTCATAGGGAGCCGCGCGCTCGCGCGCCATCTCGCGGATGAAGGCATGGGTGCTGTCGCTGACGCCGACCAGCAGCACCGGCACGGCCGAGCCGTCCCGGCGCGCGAGAATGTTGGCGAGGCCGCCATCCTTGATCGCGCGGTAGGCGAAGCGCGGACCGCCCAAGAGCGCCAGCATCACGAACCAGCAGATGACGAAAGTCGAGCGCGGCATCCCCTCGAGGCGGGTCACGAAGAAGAACACCAGTGCCGCGACGAAGATGGTGAGCGTGGTCGCGCGCAGCAGCGCCATGACATCGGGCAGCGAGGCGTAGCGCCAGATCCCGCGATAGAGCCCGGTGCCTAGAAAGACCGCGGCGGCGATCGCCGCGAAGCCCGCGACATAGCCGGCGATCAGGCCGCCCGGCACCAGGGCGATATCCTGGCCGTAGCGGAGGTACATGGAGAGCAAAAGCGCCAGCGCCGCCATCAGGACGTCGTGCGCGAGGGCAGCGAACGCGCGCGCGCCGCTGAGGAGACTCGGGCGCTTCTGAGAGCCGGTCATGCGATCGCCGGGACCTTACGCAAGGGCCTCCGGAGGGGCAACCGCGAATTCGAAAGGCATAGCCGCTGGGCCCCGGGGCCCGGCGGAAATGTTTCCGCCCGGAGATCGCCGGCCGTTATCATGGGCCTTTGGTATGGCCGAGCATTCCAAGGACATTGCCGAGTGAGCGTTTCGCCGATCTCTGAAATCGCGCCGCGTGGTTAGCCGAATGAGTGAGCGAGCGGCGCGATGTTCCTATTAGGAAAGCTCGCCTGGGTCGTATTGGCGCCCGGTAATTTCCTGGCGCTGATGCTCGCGGCGGGAGTCCTGTGGCTGCTCGTCAGCCGCCGGCAGCGCGGGCTCTCGCTCGTCGCGGCTTCGGCGTTGGGTTTCCTGGCGATCCTGCTCCTGCCGGTCGGCGACTGGCTCATTTTGCCGCTGGAGTCTCGATTTCCCGTGCCCGCAACCCTGCCGGGACGGGTCGACGGCATCGTCGTCCTCGGTGGTGCGGTGGACACGATGGTGAGCGCGGCGCGCGGGCGCGTCGAGCTCAACAATGCGGGAACGCGAATGGTCGAGGCGGCGGCGCTGGCGCGCCGATATCCGTCGGCGCGCGTGGTGCTAACCGGCGGCGACAACAATGTCGTCGGCAGCAGCGCGCTCTCCGAGGCCGACGTCATGAAAGCGTTCTTCGTGGCCGAAGGCGTCGATCCCGCGCGTATCATCCTGGAGTCGAAGTCGCGGACCACCTTCGAGAATGCGGTGTTCACCCATGCCCTGGTGCAGCCGAAAGCTGGCGAAACCTGGCTACTGGTGACCTCGGCGGAGCACATGCCGCGGTCGGTCGGTTGCTTTCGGCGGCAGGGTTGGACCGTCCTGCCTTACCCCGTGGACTTCCAGACCGCGGGGAACGGCTCATTCCACTGGGAGCTGTCTCTGGCGGTGCATCTTGCCTTGGCCAACATGGCGATGCGCGAGTGGGTCGGCTTGGTCGGATATCGGCTCGCCGGCCGCACCGACGCTTTCTTCCCGGCGCCGAGTTAAGCGCTCCGAGCCGCGAGCCGGCGATAGAGCGCAGCGGTTTCGGCACCGATATGGGCATCGGAGAGATCCGGCTCCACGACGGACCGGCTGGCGGTGCCAAGCCGCTGACGCAAGCCGTCGTCCCGCGCGAGGCGCTCGATGGCGCCCGCGAGCGCTGCCGCGTCGCCGACCGGCACGAGGAGCGCGTTGCGCTCGGCGATCGCGACCTCGCGGCAACCCGGTATGTCCGTGGCGACGATCGGCCGGGCGCAAGCGGCGGCTTCCAGCAGGCTCTTCGGCAAGCCCTCGTGGAACGAGGGCAGCACGGCGATGTGCGCTCGGGCCCAGACCTCGCGCACATCGCTCACCTGCCCGAGCCAGGTCAGGCCCGGGAGCGCGAGCCAGGCCTGGATCTCGGCCTCCGGAATCGAGGTCGGGCTTTCGGGGTCGGGCAGACCCGCGAGCACCAGGCGCAGCGGAACGCCGCTCGCGAGCAGGCGACGGTAGGCCTCCATGAGCACCCGCACCCCCTTGTCCGCGAGCAGTCGCCCCACGAAGCCGATCGCGACCGGACGCTCTGGGGGATCGGGAAGAGCCGTGAAATGGCCGGTGTCGACGCCGGAGCCGCGGATCACCGCGACGCGATCGCCGGCGCCGGGCGCCAGCGCCAGGAGCGCCGCCCGATGAGCCTCGTTCTGAACCACGAGCACGCTGCGCCGCCAGGCGAGCAGCAGGCGAAGCGCGAGGCTCACGGGCAGCCGCGCGATGCGCGCCTTGAGACCTCGAGAGGCGAGGGAATAGCCCATGCCGGTGAGGCTGCTCATCACGGCCGGTACGCGTGCCGCAAACGCGGCAAGCCCGCCATAGATCGCGGGCTTGACCGAGATGTGGTGGACCAGATCCGGCCGCTCGCGCCGATAGAGCCGGAAGATTTCCGCAATCGACCGCAGCCCCGCCAGCGGCCCGAAATCGCCGCGGCGCCAGTCGAGCGCGTGAAGAGCGAAGCCCTCGGCGCGAATGCGCTCGCCGTGAGCGTCGACCCGTGTCGCCACTCCGACCTTGAAGCCCGCGGCAAGCGCGGCCCTGGCCATCGGCAGCCGGTGCGACCAGAAATACCAGTCCTCCGTGACGAGATAGAGCAGCTTGGGTTGGGCGGCGCTCATCGTCGCGCCACCTCTTCCGGCGAACGTGGTGCCGCAACGATCGTCAGCGCCGCGATGAGCCAGAGCGAGGATTGCCACCAGGCCTGCCAGAAGCCGTAGCTCAGCATCGCCACCACCAGCGCGGCGGCGATCAGCGCCAGCGCCGTCGCACGCGTGGCGGGCGGACCCACGGCGGGCGAGCGAGCTCGCCACAAAATCCAGAGCAGCGCGATCGTCGCCAGAGCCGCGCCTGGTAGCCCCAGCTCGAGGCGCCACTGCAGCGCGGCGTTGTGCGGATGGAGCGGCATCCAGGATCCACCGGCCTTGGCGATCTCGGGGAGCCGGGGGTCGTCGACCAGATCGCTGCCGCCGGGCAGCGCGCGCGAGGCATCGAGACCCCAGCCGAGCAGCGGCCGCTCCGCGATGCGATCGATCGCAAAATGCCAGATCGAGAACCGGTGGATCCCCGAATTGCCGAAACGCGGCACCGCCTGGTGGATCCTGACCACCGCGTCCATGCTGAGCGGCAGTACCGGGAAGACCGCGACCAACCCGACCAGGGCCGCCGCGATGAGCGCGCCGCAAGCCCGCGGAAACCTGTAGGCGAATGGCCAGAGCGCGAGCCCGATCACCAGGCAGAGCATCGCCGTGCGGCTCCTCAGTGCCAGCACGATCGCCAGCGTCACCAGGATGAGCGCCGCGACCCCCCAGCGCTTTCTGCCGCCGGCGAGGACCAGGAGCGCCGGCCAGAGCGCCAGGGTCAGCGTGGTGGCGCCGCGGTCGAACACCGTGAAATGCCGAAGCCAGCGAGCCACGCCACCCTCTGTGCGGGGCGGATCCCAGAAGGCGCCCAGGACGGCCGCCGCGCCCAAGATGACGAGCGCGATCACGAAGCCACATAGAAACCAGCGCGCGACCTGCTGGCGCTCGGCGGGGTCGAGACCGAGCGCCGTCGCGATCAACACCAGTCCCGCGGCGCAAATGACCAGGAAGCGCAAGCCCTCGAACAGACTGTGCAGCGGTATGACGGACCAGAGCGCGGAGGCCGCGCCGAGCAGGCCCAACAACGCCAGTGCTACGACCAGCACGCGCAGGGCGTCCAGGCGCCAGAGCTCGCGATAGCCGCCCAGCGCCAGCGCTCCCACGGCGGCAACGGCGAGCAGCGGCGCCAACGAGAGCGGAGCCACGGCCGCGAGCGGCGGGGTCAGTAGGCCCGCGAGCGCGAGCGCATGTCGGGGTCGCGCGCTTTTCGCCGGGATCATCGACCGCGCTCCCACTCCACGAACCAGCGGCAGGTCTCCGCCAGCCCTTCCTCGATGGGCACGCGCGGCGTCCAGCCCAGCGCCGCCCGGGTCGCGCGGTCGTCGATCTCGAGCGACTGCACGAATCGATCGACGGCATCGGCTCGACCGAGCAGGCGGCCGGCGAGCGACAACACGGCGACCGGGCAGGGCAGCAGGAATGGTGTGCGGCCGAAGTGTCGGCCGATCCGCCGGAGCAGCTCGGGCGTCGAGAGGGTTTCGTCGTCGCGCGCCAGGAAGGCGCCGCGCACCGGCTCCGCGCGTCGGAGCATCTGCACGATCAGGTCGACCAGGTTCCCGCGATATATCAGGCTGCGGCGGCTGGCGATGCTCGCGAACGGCAACGCCGGCGCGTGGCGCACCAGGCGCAAGAGAGCGCGGAAATTGGCCTTCACGCCGGGACCGTAGACGAGAGGCGGCCGGATCACCGCGAGCGCCGTCTCGCTCTCTGCCGTAGCCTCCGACATCGCCTGCTCGGTGCGAAGCTTGACGGCCGCGTAGAGATCGGCCGGCGCCAAGGGCTGATCCGCCGTCAGGGGCGCGCTGGGCCGGCTGTGCTCGCCGTGCACCCTGACCGTGCTGACCAGCACCAGCTGGCGCACGCGGGCGGCGACGGCGGAGCGGGCGAGATGGCGTGCGGCCGCCACCTCCACCTCGGCCCAATCGGCCGAGGTCGCCGCGCCCGCGACAGCACTCGAGCCAGAGGCGAGGTGAACGACGGCGCCGGCGCCTTCGAGCAGCGCCGTCCAATCGGTCCGCGCCGTGAGGTCGCCGACGACGGTCGCCGAAAGCCCGGAGGCGATCGCGGTCGGCCGACGCGTCACGGCCTTGACCCGTGCGCCCTCGGCGGCCAAACGGGCGGCGAGAGAGCCGCCGATGAATCCACCGGCGCCGACAACCACAATGTGCGCCATCGCGTTGAGATGATCTCCGAATCGGGCCGCGACACGCACTCTAGCGGCCCTGGCGGGGAGCGTGCCAGTCTCCGCCGCTCCGGTGGCGGGGCTCGGAGGCTTGCGATATGGTCGCGCACATGTGCGGCATCGTCGGATTCTGGCACCCGAGCTCGAGCCTGGGCAGCGACGCGCTCTCCGCCCTCGTGCGCAAGATGGCGAGCACCATCGACCATCGCGGACCCGATGGCGACGGAGCCTGGGTCGATCCCACCGCCGGCATCGCGCTCGGCCACCGGCGGCTCGCCATCATCGACCTTTCGGCCGCGGCGGCGCAGCCGATGCAGAGCGGCAACGGCCGCTTCGTCATCACCTTCAACGGGGAGATCTACAATTACGCCGGGCTGCGCGCCGAGCTCGAGGCGTCCGGCCGGCGCTTTCGCACGCACTCCGATACCGAGATGATGCTGGAGGCGTTCGATGCCTGGGGCATCGAGCGCGCGCTCAATCGGTTCATCGGCATGTTCGCGATCGCGCTCTGGGACCGGCGCGAGCGGCGGCTGACGCTGATCCGCGACCGCATGGGCGTGAAGCCGCTCTATTGGGGCCGGCATGGCGACGTGCTGTTCTTCGGCTCGCAGCCCAAGAGCTTCCGGCCGCATCCCGGCTGGAATCCGGCGATCGATCCCGACGCGATCGCCGCCTGCCTGGCCTTCAACTACATCCCGGCGCCGCTCTCGGTCTGGCGCGGGATCCGGAAACTGCGGCCGGGTTATTTCGTGACCCTCGACGCGAAAGGGCACGTCGAGGAGACCCGATACTGGGACCTGCGCGGCGCCGCGCGCGCCGGCGCCGATCACCTGCTCGCCGCCGATCCACGCGCGGCCGAGGCGCAGCTCCACGACCTCCTGAGCGATGCCGTCAAGTGGCGCTTGGTCGCCGATGTGCCCGTGGGCGCCTTCCTCTCCGGCGGCATCGACAGCTCGACCGTGGTCGCGCTGATGCAGACGCACCTGAGCCGGCCTGCCAAGACCTTCAGCATCGGTTTCCGCGAGGCGAGCTACGACGAGGCCGGACACGCGCGCGCCGTGGCCCGCCACCTCGGCACCGACCACACGGAACTCTATGTCGAGCCCGCCGAGGCCCAAGCAGTCATTCCCACGCTCGCGGAGTTCTACGACGAGCCCTTCGCGGACGCCTCGGAGATACCGACCCTGCTGGTCTCGAGGCTTGCGCGCCAGGCGGTGACGGTGTCGCTCTCCGGCGACGGCGGCGACGAGGCGTTCGCCGGCTATACCCGTTACCGGCTCGCCGGCCGGCTCAATTGCATGTTGAGCCTCCTGCCGCGCTCGTTCAGAAGCGGGCTCGGGAAATCCATGCTCGGGATTTCTCCGGCGATCTGGGATCGGCTGTTCGCCGTTCTGCCGGAGTCCCGACGGCCGCGGCTGCCGGGCGACCGCCTGCACAAATTCGCGCGCGTGCTGGATTTCACCGATGCGGACGATCTCAACGGCCGCTTGATCCGGCACTGGGCGCGGCCGCCTGCCGCGACGCCCGTGGCGAGCGCCCCTGCATTCGCGGAGCTCGACGAGGAGTTCGACCGGGCGGTGTCGGCGCCGCTCGATCGCTGGCAGCTCGCGGACATGCTCACATATCTGCCCGACGACATCCTGGTGAAGCTCGATCGCGCCAGCATGGCGGCGAGCCTCGAGGGGCGCGAGCCCCTGCTCGATCACCGCGTGATCGAGTTCGCCTGGCGTCTGCCGCATCAGCTGCGCATGGCCGAGGGCAAGGGCAAATGGCTGCTGCGCCGGGTGCTCGACCGCTACGTACCGCGCACGCTGGTCGAGCGACCGAAGATGGGGTTCGCGGTCCCGATCGACGCCTGGCTGCGCGGGCCGTTGCGCGACTGGGCCGAGGATCTCCTGAGCGAGCACAGCCTCAAGGGCGCGGGACTGCTGGATGCGGCACCTGTGCGCCAACGCCTGGCGGAGCACCAATCGGGCCGGCGCAACTGGCAATATCCGCTCTGGGGCGCGCTGATGATCCAGGCCTGGCATCGGCGTTGGGCCTGAGGGCAGCGACAGGAAAGCCGGGGCCGGAGTAAGCTGCCGCATCGGCGAGGAGGTCATGCGGGCGACGGTCAAGCGATGGTGGACGCGCGGCGCGCTGGGAGCGCTGGGCCTGCTCGTGCTCACCGCGCTGGTGATGCTCGCGCTGCCGGCGCCGGTGCGCGCGGATCGCTACGGCGTCTATGACGGCGACACGCTGGAGGTCGTGCCGGGCAAATGCCTGCTCGCGCATTTCCGGCTGCGCTGCCGGACGCAGCACCTCAGGCTCCAGGGCGTCGATGCCTTCGAGCGCCTGCAGACATGCGGCGACGGCAAGGGTGGCCGCTGGTATTGCGGAGCGGTCGCGACCGCGCGCCTCAAGCAATTGGTGGCGACCCCGGGCTTCAGTTGTCAGGTCGACGAGGAGTTCCTCGACCGCCATGCACGCGAATTCGCGGTGTGCTTCGTCGGCGGTGAGGACGTGGGCAAGACTCTGGTGTCGGAGGGCCTCGCCTTCGCCTACGGCCGGCGCACCCGCTATGTCGCGATCGAGGAGGAGGCCAAGAGCGAGAAGCGGGGAGCCTGGGCCGGCAGCTTCGTGCGGCCGCAATTCTTCCGCTCCGGAGCGAAAGGCTAGGCACTGGCCGGGCGTGGCGAGCGGCGTCCCCTGAGGGCAAGCTTCAGGAGCAGCGCGGCGGTGATCGCCGCGCCGAGCGCGAGCGCCGGCATGGGGTGCCAGACCGCGATCACCGCGGCGCCGACGAGCCCAAGATTTCCCGCCAGGATAGCGAGCGCCACCGCGGCGTGATCCCCATCCGGCGCGAGGGCGCGCTGGTAGAAATGGCCCTTGTGGGCGCGCCAGATCGCCTCGCCGCGGGCGAGGCGCCAGAGCAAGGTGAGGGTCGCGTCCGCGAGGTAATAGAGCGGCAGCAGCAGAGCCGAGGCCCAAAAGCCACGGCTCGCGAGCAGCAACAGGAGCCAGCCCGCCGCGAATCCCAACGGCACGCTGCCGGCGTCGCCGAGGAACACCCGCGCGGGATGCCAGTTCCAGGGCAGGAAACCCAGCGCCGCCGCCGCAAGCGTCGCCACCAGGAGCAGATATCCGCCCGATGCGATGCCCGTGAGCGTCGCTACGATGGCAAGCCCGAGGCCAATGGCGCCGGTTTCCACGGCCGTGATGCCGTCGATCCCGTCCATGAAGTTGAACAGGTTCATGAACCAGGTCCAGAGCAGGACCGTCGCGGCCTGGTCGAGGTCGCGGGGCAGCAGGCCCTGGAACACCTGGCCGCGCTCCGGCAGCGTCAGCAAGCCGACGGTGGCGATCAAGAGATGCACGGCGAGCCGCAGCGCCGGTGGCAGGTGGGTGACGTCGTTGAGCCAGGACAGCGCCGCGAGCGCGAAAGCAAGACAGCAGGCGAGTAGCGTCTCCGGCGGCGCCAAGCCCGCGACCGCGAGAGCGAGCCAGGCCAGCAGCAGCACCGCGGTCACCGCGACGCCGGCGCCTTTGGGCACCGGCCGCGCGTGTGACGAACGCTCCACCGGATGATCGAGGATCAGGCGCCGCCGCAGCCAACCCGTCATCAAGCCGCTCGCGGCCCAGCTCGCCGCGAACACCAGGACGGTCGTGAGCAGGAGCGTCGTCATCGCGATCGGGAGCGGCCGGACATGGCGGGCTTATACCAGAGCCGCTCCAGCACCGCCTCCACTGGCTCCGGACAAACCCAACGCCGTGAATTCGACCGTATTCAGGCCGCCACCCACGGGGTATCTCCAGCAGTGATTCATTGTTTTTCAACGATATAGCGGTTAAAAAGATAAGCTTGCTAATCAAAAGCCTGCTCATCATCATTGGCCCATGAACTCCCGCCTGGAACAGGGTTTCGGTTTCCTGCTGCACGACATCGCGAGGCTTCTGCGCAAGCGCTTCGATCAGCGCGCGGCCACGCTGGGGCTGAGCCGTGCGCAATGGCAGGTGCTGGCGCATCTACATCGCCATGAGGGCATCAACCAAAGCGGGCTTGCCGACATCCTGGAGATCAAGGGCGTCACGCTCGGCCGTCTGGTCGACCGGCTGGAAGCCGCCGGCTGGGTCGAGCGGCGCGCGGATTTGACCGACCGGCGCGCGAGGCGGCTCTATACCACCGCGAAGGTGGCGCCGGTGCTCGAGCGCATGTGGGCCCTCGGCAAGATGAACCGCGAGGAAGCGCTCGCAGGTCTGGGCGAGGAGGACCGCGATCGGCTGGTCGATGCGCTGCTCAAAGTCCGGGGCAATCTGTCGGAGCGTGGGAGCGCACGCGAGGTTGCTCCGTT
>DATMMM010000019.1:0-2006 GCA_035569735.1 Allostellaceae bacterium
CAAGGCGAAAGGCAACGGCATGGCCGAAGCGGCTCAGGTCGGCAAGCAGATCGCAGCGAAGGCGAAGGCCGCCGGCGTGAACCGGGTCGTGTTCGACCGCGGTGGCTTCCTGTACCACGGCAGAATCAAGGCTTTGGCGGATGCAGCCCGCGAAGCCGGACTGGAGTTTTAAGACCGAATGGGATCCCGATACCCTCACTCGAGTGGAGAGCGATCGGAGCTCGCCGACCGCGTCGTCCGCGTCAACCGCGTCGCCAAGGTGGTCAAGGGCGGCCGCAAGTTCTCGTTCAGCGCGCTGATCGTGGTCGGCGACATGAACGGGCGGGTCGGCGCGGGCATCGGCAAGGCACGCGAGGTGACCGAGGCGATCCGCAAGGGCATGGAAGTCGCTAAGCGCAACATGATCACTGTCCCCATGGTGGGCACCACCATCCCGCATGAGGTCCGGCTCAAGCTGGGCGCGGCGCGCATCATGCTCAAGCCCGCTGCCCCCGGAACCGGAGTGATCTCCGGCGGCGCGATGAGGGCCGTCATCGAGACGGCCGGCATCAAGGACATCCTCACCAAGTCGCACGGCACCAACAACCCCATCAACACCGTGCGCGCGACGCTCGCCGCGCTGCAGCAGCTGCGCACAGCCCAGCAGGTGGCCGACCTACGGGGCAAGGAGCTCGAGCAGATCGTCGGTCGCAGGCTCGCCAACGTCTACCGGCAGGGTTCCGGACGCGGTCAAGCAGCATCGACAACTGATGCGACTACGAATGGCGCGACCGAGAGCACCCCCAAGGAGACCAAGTGAAAGCCAAGGCCGCCGCGCCAAAGAAGACTCCCGAGAAGGCCGCGCCAGAGGTTGCCAAGACACTCAAGGCAACGCTGCGGAAGAGCACGATCGGCGCCAAGCCGAATTTGCGGGCCACCGTCGAATCGCTCGGGTTCCGCCGGCTCAACCAGACGCGCGAGCTGCCCGACAACCCCGCGGTGAGGGGCATGCTGAAGGCCGTCTCGTTCCTGGTCGCGGTCGACGGAGAGCCCTACTTGCGACCCGAGCGCAGCCGGTACAAGATCTGGCGGTCGCGCTCGAACAAGAAGCACCAGAGAGGAAACTAAAGAGATATGCAGCTCCACGACCTCAAGCCCGCGGCGGGCGCGCACCGCAAGGCCCGACGCATCGGGCGCGGCACGGGCTCGGGCCGCGGCAAGACCTCGGGACGCGGCCAGAAGGGCCAGAACGCGCGCAGCGAGGGCTTTCGCCTTGGATTTGAGGGCGGCCAGATGCCGCTTTCCCAGCGCCTCCCGAAGCTGCCTGGGTTCAAGAACCCGTTCAAACGGATCTACTCGGTCGTCAACCTCTCCAAGCTGAGCCGGTTCCCAGCCGGGTCCACGGTCGACGCAGCCTCGCTGGCCGAGGCCGGCCTGGTGCGCGCCGGGCTCGACGTCAAGGTCCTCGGTACCGGCTCCCTCGATCGCAAGCTGACAGTGGTCGCGCACGCTTTCAGCTCGAGCGCCCGCGCGGCGATCGAAGCGCGCGGCGGCACGGTCACCGTCATCGGCGAGCCTCGCAAGATCGGTCCGAGGCGCCTCGCCGCCAAGACGGCGAAGCGCGCCCCGAAGGCTGATGAGCCCGAGCCCGCAGCCGCGGAGGCGCCGGCTCCCGCGCGGGCCGAGCGCAAGCAACCAGCAGCGGAAGAGAGCAAGCCGGATCAAGCCGAGGAGTAACCCATGAACCTGCTCGAGGCCCTGGTCAACGCGATCCGCTTGCCCGAGCTGCGGAACAAGATCCTCTTCACAGGCGGGATCCTGGTCTTCTTCCGGCTCTTCGCCAACGTGGCGGTCCCTGGCGCGAGCCAGGCGGCCCTCGCCCAGCTGTTCAACTCACAGGCGCTGCTCGGACTGCTCGACCTGTTCTCTGGCGGCGGTCTGTCCCGCTTCAGCGTCGTGGCCATGGGCATGAACCCCTACATCAACGCCACGATCATCATGCAGCTGATGACTGTGATCTCCGAGCG